>DCOU01000155.1 GCA_002322525.1 Candidatus Omnitrophica bacterium UBA1562
CAAGGTTTGCAGAATTTAATCAGCAAAGTTGTTATCCCCACAGAACAGGTTTCTGAGATCCGCTCAGGTAAAAAGAAGATATCACAAAGAAAATTCTTTCCGGGGTACCTCCTTTTAGAGATGGAATTAAGCGAAGAAACATATCTTCAGATTAAGACCACTCCGGGTGTAACCGGGTTTATCGGCCCGGGCAAAAAACCCATGCCACTTTCGCAAACCGAAGTAGATAACATCTTGAAAAAGACGCAAGATACCCAGGTTAAACCAAGCCCTAAGATTGTTTTCGAAAAAGGCGAACAGGTCAGGGTTAATGATGGGCCGTTTTTGAATTTTAATGGCACTATTGAAGAAATTCATCCGGAAAGAGGAAAACTTAAGGTCAGCGTCTCAATTTTTGGCAGGGCAACGCCAGTTGAATTAGAATATTGGCAGGTGGAAAAAATATAAGTGAGGCCCAAACTTATGGAGCGATAGCGAACATAAGTTTGTTGGCCGAACTTATTCCGACGAATGTGTAAAAATTTTATTCTAAAATTTTTACACAGTATATGAATCGGAATGAAACAAAGCAGTATATCCCTCGCCTAAGCACTTGTAAATTTCTTACGAAATTTACTGCGTAGGCTTCGGGATAAATTCGCGCAAATAACTTATGTCGGAGCAGAATAAAACATCTACTCCATAAGTTATGCGCTCATTTAATGGCTAAGAAAGTAGTCGCACAGATTAAATTACATGTTCCGGGAGCGCAAGCTAATCCTGCCCCTCCTGTTGGCCCTGCCTTGGGTCAGCACGGTGTAAATATTATGCAGTTCTGTAAACAATTTAATGAGCAAACCAAGGGAAGGGAGGGTTTAATTTTACCTGTAGTTATCAGCGTTCACGATGACCGTTCTTTTAGTTTTATTATTAAAAGCCCGCCATCCTCGGTTCTTATCAAACGCGCAGCAAATCTAGCCAAGGCATCAGGAACCAGCGGTAAAGAAATCATCGGTAAAATAACTAAAAAGCAAGTTGAGGAGATTGCAAAACTTAAGGCAAAAGACCTGAATACAACGGATATGAACCAGGCTATTAAAATTATAGAAGGTACAGCCAGGAGCATGGGTATATCCGTTGAAGAATAAACGCAGCGTTGCGAGTAGGGTCTGTCCCCGAAGGGGACTGACCCACGACAAGTTAAGCATTGTTTGGTAGATGTGCGAGAAGACTGTCTGACAAGATAAGCGTTGATTGGGAGAAACGGGAATGGATATACGCAGTAAGCGGTATAGAGAATCCGAAAAAGAAATAGATAGGACAAATTCATATTCACCGAAAGATGCTATTTCTGTCTTAAAGAAGTTACGACCTCCTAAGTTTGATGCATCTGTTGATTTGCATTTCAATATCAACGTTGATCCTAAGAAATCGGATCAGATGGTGCGCGGTACTGTAGTCCTGCCGCACGGCACTGGTAGAAAAGTGAGAGTAGCTGTTTTTTGCAAAGGAGAAAATGAGAAGTTGGCAAGAGAAGCCAATGCCGATTATGTAGGCGGCAATGACCTTATAGACAAAGTGGCCGGGGGTTTCCTGGATTTTGATTGTGCTATTGCTACTCCTGATATGATGAGGGATTTAAGTAAACTGGGAAAGATATTAGGCCCACGCGGGCTTATGCCCAGTCCTAAGACGGGTACAGTAACTAACGACATTGTAAAGGCAATTGAAGATGTAAGAAAAGGTAAGGTCGAGTTTCGCGTGGATAAGCAGGGCGGCATACATTTATCCGTCGGAAAACTTTCTTTTCCAGAAGATAAATTATATGAAAATGCCTCTCGGGTAATTGAGACGGTATTTGAGGCAAAGCCGGCATCGGTTAAAGGAAAATTCATAAAAAGCGTGTTTTTATCATCAACTATGAACTGCGGATTAAAACTTTCAATTTAAGTAAGGACACCCCGCCTACGGTGGGGGTAATTCGCCCAAACAACTTACGTTCACTTCGTTTCGTAAGTTGTGGGCTCATTAAATGAAAAAACTAGGCTCATTATTTAGGGAAACATTAGAAAACAACATAAAAAAGCAATTAAAAGAATCCGACAGCATTTTTATAATAAGATATTCCAAATTATCCAGCCCGGACTTAACAACATTAAGGCAATCGTTAAGAGGCACAAATGCCACTCTTTTTGTGGCAAAGAATAGTATAACCAGGCGTGCTCTTGCGGATGCCAAACTGGAAGATTTAATTAAGTTCGTGGAAGGGCCTTGCGGTTTGGTGTTCGCTAAAGGAGAAGCTGTTGATGCGACCCGTGCGTTATACAACTTTTATCGTAAGCATGAGCAATTAAAATTAGAATGTGGTCTTCTTAAAGATAGATTTCTAGATAAAAAGGATATCGAAACATTGGCTTGCCTTCCAGGCAAAGAAGTTTTAAGAGCCCAGTTTGTAATGACATTAAATTCACCCATATCGGGTTTTGTTCGTGTATTAAAACAGACATTAACGAAGTTTGTTTATTGTTTAGACCAGATAAAAAATAAGAAAGGAAACTAAAAGAGTGTCAAAGTGTCAATGTGCCAGAGTGTCAAAGAAAAACTTTGATACTTTGATACCTGATACCTTGATATAAACATGTCTAAAAGGAGGTTCATAAAATGGCTAAGGAGAAATTAGAGGAATTAATTAAATCCATAGAGGGTATGTCTGTCTTAGAACTCTCAGATTTAGTCAAAGCCCTTGAGGAGAAATTTGGTGTGCAGGCTAATATGCCTATGATGGCCGCGCAAGCCCCAGGAGGCCAAGCAGGTAGTGCTGCACCTGCGCAGGAAGAAAAGAGCGCATTTACTGTAGTCTTAACTAGCGCGGGTGCTAATAAAATTGCAGTCATAAAAGAAGTAAGGACAATGATCAGCCTGGGTTTAAAGGAAGCTAAGGATTTAGTAGACGCAGCTCCTAAACCAATAAAAGAAGGCCTGCCCAAGGAAGAAGCTGAGGAGATGAAGAAGAAACTCGAAGCTGCCGGCGCCACCGTAGAATTGAAATAATTCGTTAAAAGCGTTATGCTCGTTTGGCTCGTTATGCTCGTTAAAACGAACTAAACGAACTAAACGGGCTAAACGGAAGATGATTAAACGTAAAAACTTTGCAAAATTTAAAGAGGTTTACGATTTACCTAATTTTTTAGATATCCAACTTCAGTCTTACTACGAATTTCTGCAGATGGATGCCTCTCGGCAGGAAAGGAAACATCAGGGTTTACAGGAAATATTTCTGGATATGTTCCCTATCGAGAACCCAAACCGCACAGTAAGATTGGAGTTTATCAGCTATTCTTTAGGCAAACCTAAATATGATATTGCTGAATCCAAAAGACGGGCATTAACCTATGCCGCACCCCTAAAGGTAAAATTTAGATTAATCACACCCAAGGAAATCAAAGAACAGGATGCCTATTTCGGAGAAATACCTTTAATGACCGAAACAGGAACATTCATCATAAACGGAGATGAAAGAGTAGTAGTAAGTCAACTACAGCGTTCTCCCGGCGTTTCCTTTGAAGAAGAGAGTCACCCCACCGGCAAGAGGATATTTTACGGACGCATTATCCCTTATCGCGGAGCATGGCTTGAATTTAAATACGATCTATCAGAAACTATACTTGCCTATGTGGATAGGCGCAGAAACTTTCCTGCTACGCAGCTCTTAAGGATACTCGGTTTTTCTACTGACCAAGAGATTATTTCAGCATTTGGAAAAGAATATCCGGAGTTAGCCAATACCTTTAAAAAAGATTTGACTTCGAACAAAGAAGAGGCATATTTAGATTTTTACCGTAAGATGCGGCCTACTGAACCTGTGACTAAAGAAGGTGCTGAGGCATTATTTTATAGATTGTTCTTTGACCCTAATAGGTATGATTTGGAAAAGGCAGGCAGATTTATCCTCAACAGAAAATTAGGCATGGATGTTTCCCTGGAAAAGAGAATCCTCGATTCAGCTACGGTTATTAAAGTAATTGAATATCTGATTAAACTAAAAGCGGGCGAAGGCAAAATCGACGATATAGACCATCTGGGCAATCGCAGGATAAAGACAGTGGGAGAATTAGTGCAGAATCAGGTAAGGATAGGCTTCAGCCGCATTGAACGTTCGATAAGAGAACGATTAAGCATATTAGGTGATTTCGATAATATAAGCGTGCACTATTTAATAAATTCAAAGCTATTATCCAATCAGATACGCGATTTCTTTACTCGTAGTCAGCTATCCCAGTTTATGGACCAGATAAATCCTCTGGCTGAGATGACCCATAAACGCCGCTTGAGCGCTTTAGGCCCCGGCGGATTATCGCGGGAGCGCGCCGGCTTTGAAGTCAGAGACATACATCAGTCGCATTATGGCAGGATATGCCCGATTGAGACACCAGAAGGCCCGAATATTGGTTTGATTGCCTCGCTTAGTACTTATGCGCGGGTAAATTTCTTAGGGTTACTCGAAACACCTTATAGAAAGGTAGAAGACGGGCGGGTTACGCGTAAGATCGAATATTTAACCGCAGATATCGAAGAAGAAAAAATGATTGCGCAGGCGAATGTCCCGATAGATAACGATGGCTATTTTTTAGAGCGAGAGGTTTCCTGCCGCTATAGAGGCGATTTCCCCAAAGTCGGGCCGAAACAGGTCGAATATATGGATGTATCCCCAAAACAACTTGTTTCCGTAGCTGCTTCTTTAATTCCTTTCTTAGAACATGATGATGCCAACCGTGCGTTGATGGGCTCAAACATGCAAAGACAAGCTGTGCCATTAATGATTAATGAGGCGCCGATCGTAGGAACATTAATGGAGGATAAGGTTGCTTTTGATTCTGGTACGCTAGTCATAGCTGAGGAATCAGGTAAGGTAACAGCTGTTGATGCTTCATCAATAACTATTGGTAAAAAGACATATCATCTCAACAAATTTTTACGCACGAATGCAAATACCTGCTTAAATCAGAGGCCTTTAGTAAAATTAGGCGAGCAGGTCCAAATCGGTGAAGTTATTGCTGATGGTACGAGTACCAAAAATGGTGAGCTCGCCTTAGGCAAGAATTTATTATGCGCTTTTATGCCCTGGCGGGGATATAATTTTGAAGATGCTATTCTTATCAGTGATAGGGTACTCAAAGAAGATCTCTTTACATCTATACATGTAGAAAAGTTTGAAATCGAAGCTACCGAAACGCGGCTGGGTAATGAAGAAATAACCCGAGATATACCCAATGTAAGCGAGGAATCTTTAAGGAATTTAGATGAGACAGGTATAATTCGTATGGGGGCAGAGGTAATCTCAGGAGATATCCTGGTGGGAAAAGTTACTCCTAGAACTGAGTCTGAGCTTTCTCCCGAAGAGAGGCTCTTACGCGCTATATTTGGCGAGAAAGCAGGCGATGTGCGCGATACCTCTTTGACTGTTTCACCGGGCGTGGAGGGCGTTGTAATAGACGTGCACGTATTTCAGCGCAAAGAGCGGGGAAGAAAATCCAAAGAGGATAAAACTAAGGAGCTAGCTAAAATTAGAGAACTAAAGGCTTACTATAAACAAGAGCTCGAATTTGTTCAAAGCGAAAAAATAGCGCGGCTGAGTCAGGTTTTAGGCGTGGATAAAAGAAAAATAGAGAAAATGGATTTTAACAATAATGAAGAAGCAAAAATCCTGGCTTCCTCTTTTGATGAGCAAATGCAGAAATTATTAGCAGAACAAGAGCAGGAGATTGAAAAGGTCAGGCGGGGCGATGAATTACCCACCGGAATTTTAAAAAGAGTGGTTGTTTATATTGCCACAAAACGTAAATTATCAGAAGGTGATAAATTGTCGGGTAGGCACGGTAATAAAGGAGTGGTGGCTAGGATTCAGCCTGCTGAAGATATGCCTTATTTACCCGATGGTACACCAATAGATGTTGTATTAAATCCCCTGGGCGTTCCCTCCCGCATGAACGTAGGTCAGATTTTAGAGACCCATTTAGGTTGGGCAGCGAAGAGCTTAGGCCTTTATGTTAGCAGCCCTGTTTTCGATGGTGCTACTGAACAAGAAATTAAGGAACTGCTTAAAAAAGCAGGTTTACCTGAAGAGGGCAAGATAACTCTTTACGACGGCTTTACGGGTGAACCCTTTGATCAGAAGATAACTGTAGGGTGGATTTATATCATGAAATTAATTCATCTGGTCGATGAAAAAATTCATGCCCGTTCTATCGGCCCTTATTCTTTAGTTACTCAGCAGCCCTTAGGCGGTAAGGCACAGTTTGGAGGCCAAAGGTTAGGCGAAATGGAGGTTTGGGCTCTAGAGGCTTATGGCGCAGCGTTTAGTTTGCAGGAGATGCTTACCGTTAAAAGTGACGATGTATCGGGCAGAACGCACATATATGAGGCGATTGTCAAGGGAGAACAAAGATTAACCCATGGCACTCCTGAATCATTTAATGTTTTAATAAAAGAATTACAAGGTTTAGGTTTAGATATTCATCTGGAGAAGAAAAAATAAGTGAGGACATAAGTTATGGAGCCTTATTTTAAAGGAAATGTAAGCGACATAACTTATCAGTCCGAACTATCCCGACAGCTGCAAGAAAATTTGCGGCACTTCGTGCCAGAAATTTTCGAAGCGTTTTGCTGTCGGGGTTAATTCGCCCAAACAACTTACGGTCATTTCATTCCGTAAGTTGTGGGCTCATTAAAATAATGGATGAGATTGTTCAATTTAACAGCATCTCTATAAAGATTGCATCGCCTCAGGTAATAAAATCCTGGTCTAAGGGCGAGGTAAAGAAGGCAGAAACCGTAAACTACCGCACTTTAAAACCAGAGAAGGACGGCCTGTTTTGCGAGAAGATTTTCGGGCCGGTGCGCGAGGACGAATGCAATTGTGGTAAATATAAGGGCAAAAAATTTAGAGGGATTACCTGCGACCGCTGCGGTGTAACCGTGGACCAATCAAAGGTAAGACGCGAACGTATGGGCCACATTGAATTAGCAACGCCGGTTACGCACATCTGGTTTTTTAAGACTGTCCCCAGCCGTTTATCCGCATTGCTAGATATATCGTTAAGGAATTTAGAGAAAATAATCTATTACGAAGAATATGTGGTGGTTGATCCTGGTAGTGCGCCTCTGAAGAAAAAAGAACTCTTAACCGAAGAAAAATATCAGGAGGCACTTAATAAGTATGCGGGGACCTTTAAGGCAAAAATCGGCGCTGAAGCAGTGCAGGAATTATTAAAAGAATTGGACCTTGATGCATATTGCCGTAAACTACGCCATGATTTAGAAAAAACAAAAGAGACGATAACTAGCCTCAAGGTCTTAAAAACGCTGAAGATTGTCGAAGATTTTAAGAAATCAGGTAATAAGCCGGATTGGATGGTATTAAGTATTTTACCGGTTATACCTCCGGATTTAAGGCCGTTAGTTCCGTTAGACGGAGGCAGGTTCGCTACTTCCGACCTTAATGATTTATATCGCCGGGTTATAAATCGTAATAACCGTTTAAAGAAACTTATTGAATTAAACGCACCTGAAATAATCATCCGCAATGAAAAGCGCATGCTTCAGGAAGCAGTAGATGCGCTTTTGGATAATGGCAGGCACGGCCGGCCTGTAATGGGCGCAAATAACAGGCCATTGAAATCCTTGGCAGATATGCTTAAAGGTAAACAGGGCAGGTTTAGACAGAATCTCCTGGGTAAACGCGTAGATTATTCCGGCCGTTCAGTAATTGTGGTAGGCCCTGAACTTAAACTACATGAATGCGGGCTGCCTAAACAGATGGCCTTAGAATTATTTCAGCCGTTTATTATCAAAAAATTAAGAGAAAAGGGATTTGTGCATACCATAAAAGGTGCGCGCAGGATGGTAGAACACGGAAAAATTGAAGTCTGGGATATACTCGATGAAGTAATTAAAGACCATCCGATTCTTCTGAACCGTGCTCCTACACTACACCGCTTAAGCATTCAGGCATTTCAGCCTGTTTTAATCGAAGGTAAATCCATAAAGATTCATCCTCTAGTCTGCACTGCTTTCAATGCCGATTTTGACGGTGACCAGATGGCAGTGCATGTGCCCCTGTCTTTAGAATCCCAAATTGAAGCAAAAATACTTATGCTTTCCATAAATAATATATTCTCTCCGGCAGACGGAAGGCCCGTTGTAACCCCTACCCAGGATATTATTTTAGGAGTTTCCTATATCTCCAAGGAAAAACCTGGGAGCAAAGGCGAGAATAAAATATTTTCTAATGGCGATGAGGCTATTATTGCTTATGAAGACAGGGAAGTAGATTTGCACGCCAGGATAAAATTAAGAATAGACACACTGTTTGATTTGGATGAAAAAAAACTTATACCCGAAAAGCAACTTATTACTACTACTACGGGCAGGGTTATATTCAATCAAGTACTACCTGAAGGATTTGGTTTTGTAAATAAAGAGTTAAATAAAAGTAATGTGGGCGACATTGTAGCTGAATGTTACAAGCGTTTTGGCCACACAAGGACCATTCAGCTGCTTGATGATATTAAAAGATTGGGGTTTGAATTCGCCACGCGCGGCGGTATTTCTATTGGTATAGATGATCTTAAAATCCCCAAGGCAAAACAAGAGGTTTTAAAAGAAGCCAAATCCGAAGTTAATAATATTGAAGAACAGTACCACAAAGGCATTATTACTGATAAGGAACGATACAATAAAGTTATTGATATCTGGACTCATACTACTGATAAAGTTGCTGACTTGCTGTTTAGGGAGTTAGAACCTTTTAATCCTATCTTTATGATGGCGGATTCAGGCGCAAGAGGCTCGAGGTTGCAGGTAAGGCAATTGGCAGGTATGCGCGGCCTAATGGCCAAGCCATCAGGTGAAATTATCGAAAGCCCCATTACTGCCAATTTTAAAGAGGGCTTAACTGTTTTGGAATATTTTATCTCCACCCACGGTGCGCGTAAAGGCCTTGCCGATACTGCGCTTAAGACTGCAGATGCAGGATATCTTACGCGTAGGCTGGTAGATGTTGCTCAAGAGGTTATTGTTACCGACGAAGACTGCGGAACCTTAAACGGTATTACAGTATCCGCAATTATCGAGGGCGACGAGGAAGTGGTGAGTTTAAAAGACCGTATTGTGGGTAGGGTAGCGCTAGATAATATAGTAGATATTATTACCGATGCGGTTATTGTAGAGGCGGGGAGCGAGATTACCGAAGAAAAGGCGCAAATGATTGAGAAGTTAGCTATTGAGAAAATACGCATACGTAGCGCCTTAACCTGCGAAGCTGGCAGAGGAACTTGCGTCAGGTGCTACGGCCGTAATCTTGCGACAGGAAGGTTAGTTGAGTTAGGTGAAGCAGTAGGAATAATTGCTGCACAGAGTATCGGTGAACCGGGTACCCAGCTAACCATGAGAACGTTTCATATCGGCGGCACTGCCTCTAGGATTGTTGCGCAGTCATTTATAAAATCAAAGAATAAGGGAATAGTTAAATATCATAGCCTTAGAGTTGTTCCAAGGCATAAAGAATTTATTGTTTTAAATAGAAACGGTTCAATAAGTATAAATGATAAAGAAGGAAGAGAGCTCGAGCGTTATGCTGTGCCACAGGGTGCCTTTATTAGCGTTGCGGCGGATGATGAGGCAGGCAAGGATGTTGTTTTTATCCGTTGGGACCCTTATACTCAGCCAATTCTTACCGAGGTATCTGGATTTGTAAAATATGAGGATTTACGCGAAGATGTTACGGTTAGGAAAGAATTAAACCCCGTGACAAAATTGACTGAACGCGTGGTCGTGGAATATAAACAGGAATATCACCCTCAAATAGTGATTTTAGATGAAAAAAAAGAGGTTATGGGAATATACCCTATTCCTGCGGGAGCGCACATCTTAGTTGATGATGGCCAAAAAATATCTGCCGGAGACCTCTTGGCAAAGATACCGCGATTGCTTGTAAAAACAAGGGATATCACCGGCGGCCTTCCGCGTGTGGCAGAATTATTCGAGGCTAGACGCCCTAAAGACCCGGCAATTATAAGCGAAATAGACGGTTTTGTAGAATTCGGTGAAGCCAAGAAGGGCCAGCGCGTAATTATTATAAAATCTCCCACTGGTATGCAGAGAGAATATATCATTCCTCATGGGAAACATCCCAATGTTTATAAGGGCGATAAGGTCATAGCAGGCCAGCAATTAACCGATGGGCCAGTGGTATTGCAAGACATATTAAGGGTCTGCGGCGATAAGGTTTTGCAGGAATATTTAGTAAACGAGGTCCAGGAGGTTTATAGGCTCCAGGGTGTGCGCATAAACGATAAGCACATTGAGTTAATTATCAGGCAGATGCTGAAAAAAGTAAGGGTTGAAGACCCTGGCGATACGGAATTTTTAGCTACTCAACAAGTGGATAAATGGAAATTTCAAAAAGAGAATACGCGCGTAATAAAGAAAGACGGAAAACCAGCAATAGCTACGCCTCTGTTGTTAGGTATAACCAAAGCTGCTCTTACCACCGAAAGTTTTATTTCTGCGGCCAGCTTCCAGGAGACGACGCGGGTTCTTACTGAAGCCGCAGCTTCAGGTAAAGTAGATGAGTTATTTGGCTTAAAGGAAAATGTAATTGTGGGTCATCTTATCCCTGCAGGCACAGGTTTCCACACTCATCGTAATATCGAAATTACAAAAACAGGCAGCGAAGCCCAGAAAGCCAGCGCTGCAGAAAGCAAGTAAAATAAATGCCGACTATCACCCAATTAATTAGGCTAGGGCGCGTTTCTAAAAAGAAAAAGACAAAATCAGCGGCTTTAAAAGGGTGTCCGCAGAGAAGGGGCGTCTGTTTTCAGGTGCGCACCATGACACCCAAAAAACCCAATTCTGCTTTACGAAAGATTGCCAGGGTGAGGTTAACTACAGGCATAGAAGTTACAGCTTATATACCGGGGGAGGGCCATAATTTACAGGAACATTCCATTGTTTTAGTGAGAGGCGGCCGCGTAAAAGATTTACCTGGAGTAAGATATCATATTGTAAGAGGTACGTTTGATACAGCTGGAGTCAACCAGCGTAAAAAATCCCGCTCTAAATATGGAGCCAAGAGACCGAAATGAAAATAACATTTAGTTCTTAAGTTCTCAAGTTCGTAGGTTCTTTAGTTTATATTTAAGAACCAGAGAACTAGCGAACCAGAGAACTAGCGAACCAGACATGAGAAGAAGAAAAGCCCAAGAAAGAGAAGTTTTACCGGATCCTAAATTTAACAGTAAAATCGTAGCCAAATTTATTAATATGGTTACGCTTAAAGGCAAGAAATCTCTTGCCGAGAAGATGGTCTACGGCGCTTTTGATATAATAAAACAGCAGCTGAACGAACCCGATGTGTTAAAAGTTTTTCACAAGGCTGTCGATAATGCGCGGCCGCGCTTAGAAGTAAAACCAAGACGCGTAGGAGGAGCAACTTATCAGGTACCGATTGAGGTAAGACAGGAACGCGGTACATCGATTGCCCTGCGCTGGATAAGAGATTTTGCTAAGTCAAAAAAAGGGAAATCAATGAAAGATAAGCTTGCCGAAGAGATCACGGCTGCTTATAAAGGCGAAGGTGGAACAATAAAGAAAAGAGATGATACGCATAAGATGGCAGAAGCAAATAAGGCCTTCGCACACTTTAGATGGTAAGTGAGGACATAAGTTATGGAGTGTAATATTAAAAATGTATCCGACATAACTTATCAGTCCGAACTTACCCCGACGAGTGCGACAAAATTATCGAAGAGAATTTTGTCGCATCTTACGAGTCGGGATTAATTCACGCAATAACTTACTCACACTTTACAGTGTTCGTAAGTTATGCGTTCATTAATGAGAGAATTATCATTAGAAAAAATCAGAAACATCGGCATAATTGCCCATATTGATGCAGGCAAGACTACGACTACCGAGCGCATACTTTATTATACGGGCAAGACTTACAAGATTGGGGAGGTAGATGAAGGTACCGCTACGATGGATTGGATGATTCAAGAACAGGAAAGAGGCATTACTATAACTGCTGCCTGCACTACCTGCAGCTGGAATGATTTCCGGATCAATATCATCGATACGCCAGGCCACGTAGATTTTACTGTAGAGGTAGAAAGGTCCTTAAAGGTTCTGGACGGAGCAGTGGTTATTTTTTGCGGCGTAGGAGGCGTTGAGCCGCAATCAGAGACAGTATGGCGTCAAGCCGACCGTTATGGTGTGCCAAGAATAGCCTTTGTAAATAAGTTAGATAGAACCGGCAGTAATTTCTTCGATGTTATTAAGCAGATACATAAAAAATTAGGAGCAAATGCCGCGGCAATACAATTGCCTTTTATTCAAGAAGACAATCTTAAAGGCATAATCGACTTAATAGAAAAAAAGCTAATCTTATACAAAGATGAATTGGGTAAAGAGTTTGATATCTTAGAAGTTCCTGTCGACCTAATAAGCGAAGTTGATAATCATCGTAATTTGTTATTGGAGAAATTAGCAGAGGTAGACGAAAAAATAATGGATAATTTTGTGCATAGTAAGGAAATATCCGTAACTCAAATAAAAGAAACAATAAGAAAAACAGTCATACAAAATAAATTTGTCCCGGTTTTATGCGGTGCGTCTCTGCGCAATAAAGGCATACAGCTGCTTCTTGATGCTATCTGCGATTACCTGCCAAGCCCCATTGATCTGCCGCCTATAAAAGGCATAGAACCAGAAACCGGCGAATACGAAGAAATAGTTGCTTCCGATGATGCGCCATTCTGCGCATTATGTTTTAAGGTGGTCGTAGACCCTTATGTGGGAAGGATTAATTATCTTAGAGTATATTCGGGTACTTTAGGCGTCGGCTCTTACATACATAACGCAACGCAGAGAATCAAAGAGCGCGTTACAAAACTATTAAGGATGCATGCTAACCACCAGGAGATTATTGATAGTATTTCTACGGGTGATATTGCTACAGCCGTAGGCCTAAAAGATACTATGACAGGCGATACGCTTTGCGATGAATCTAACCCTATTTTAATCGAGGCAATGCGGTTTCCTGAGCCGGTAATCCAGCAGGCAATTGAACCAAAAACCAAACAGGATCAGGAAAAATTAGGCTTGGCTCTACATAAAATAGAAGAAGAAGACCCTTCTTTTCGCGTAAATTATAATCAAGAAACCGGCCAGACTATCATTTCAGGTATGGGCCAGTTGCATTTAGAGATAATCATTGACCGGATATTGCGGGAATTTAATGTAGGGGCACAAGTAGGTATGCCGCAGGTTGCTTATCGGGAAACTATCACTAAAAAAGTTATTTCTACGGGTAAATTCATTCAGCAAACCGGCGGACACGGCCAATACGGGCATGTAGTTATCGAAATGATACCTCAGGAAATGCCGGGAACAGGCGTAACCTTTGAGGATAAAATAAAAAGCGGAGCTATTCCGCGCGAATTTATCCCTTCTGTAAAACAAGGTATTATGGGTGCGGCAAAAAGCGGAGTATTAGCAGGCTATCCAGTTACAGATGTCAAGGTGACATTAATAGACGGCTCATATCATGAAGTGGATTCTTCAGAGCTGGCTTTTAAAATGGCAGCGGCTATTGCTTTTAATGACGGCATTAAAAAAGCAAACCCGATTTTATTAGAACCGATTATGGATATGGAGATTGTAGTGCCGGAGGAATATATGGGACAGGTAATCGGCGATTTAAATTCTCGGCGGGCAAAGATAACTTCGCTTGCCGTACGGTCAAATGTGCGCGCAATCAGGACATACGTGCCTTTAGCAGAAATGTTTAATTATGCTACAATATCGCGTTCTTTAACTCAAGGCCGCGCATCCTATACAATGGAGCCCTCATTTTATGCTGAGGTGCCTTTACATATAGCAGAGAAGATTAGTGCAGGTTTTACATCCTTGGGTTTAAGGAGAAGCTTTTAAGTGAGGACATCCCGACGTTACGTCGGGATCAGTCCGAACTATCCCGACAGCTGCAAGAAAATTTGCGGCACTTCGTGCCAGAAATTTTCGAAGCGTTTTGCTGTCGGGGTTAATTCGCACTTATAACTTACTCACACTAACGTGTTCGTAAGTTATGTGCTCATTAAGGAGGTATAGTAAAATGGCTAAAGAAAAATTTGTAAGGACAAAGCCACACGTCAACATCGGAACTATCGGCCACATAGACCACGGTAAGACGCTTTTAACCTCTGCTATTACACATGTGTTGGCCAAATTAGGAAAGGCTCAAGCCAGAGAATATGCTGATATAGCCAAGGGTGGCGCTGTAAGAGACGAGAGTAAAATATTGACTATTTCCGTAGCGCACGTTGAGTACGAGACCGACAATCGTCACTATGCTCACATAGACTGCCCAGGCCATGCCGACTATATCAAGAATATGATCACCGGAGCCGCACAGATGGACGGTGCAATATTGGTAGTTTCCGCGGTAGATGGCCCGATGCCTCAAACTCGGGAGCATATACTTTTGGCAAAACAGGTAAACGTTCCGGCAATGGTAGTATTCTTGAACAAAATAGACGTAGTTCAAGACAAGGAACTCCTTGACCTGGTAGAAATGGAAGTAAGAGAATTGCTCACAAAGTACGGTTTTCCTGGAGATAAGACTCCTGTTATAAAAGGAAGTGCGTTGAAATGCATACAGGCGCAAGGAGATCCTAACAGCCCAGATTCCAAGCCTATCCTGGACTTAATGAAAGCAGTGGATGAGTTTATACCCATTCCTGTAAGGGATTTGGATAAACCTCTACTCATGGCTGTGGAAGATGTTTTTAGCATTGAAGGTAGAGGAACTGTCGGAACAGGAAGAATTGAGCGAGGAAGAGTTAAATTAAATGACGAAGTAGAGCTGGTGGGTTTAAGGCCAGAGGTAAGAAAGACAGTAGTTACAGGCATAGAAATGTTCAGGAAGATTTTGGATGAAGGGCAGGCAGGCGATAACGTGGGACTGCTCTTACGCGGGGTGGAAAAGGACGATATTGAACGCGGTATGGTTATAGCTGCGCCTAAATCCATCACTCCGCATACAAAGTTTAAAGCCCAAGTTTACATATTAACTAAGGAAGAAGGCGGAAGACATACTCCGTTCTTTGCTGGTTATAGGCCGCAGTTCTATTTTCGCACCACCGATGTTACGGGAAGCGTAAAACTTCCTCAGGGCGTAGAAATGGTTATGCCCGGCGATAATGTAAACTTAGAAGTAGAATTGATTATACCCATCGCCATGGAAAAGGAATCGCGTTTTGCTATCCGTGAGGGCGGCCGCACAGTAGGCGCGGGTGTTGTTACTGAAATTATTGCTTAAGTGAGGACATCCCGACGTTACGTCGGGATCAGTCCGAACTATCCCGACAGCTGCAAGAAAATTTGCGGCACTTCGTGCCAGAAATTTTCGAAGCGTTTTGCTGTCGGGGTTAATTCGCAC
>DCOU01000149.1 GCA_002322525.1 Candidatus Omnitrophica bacterium UBA1562
TTTTAGTTTCTCTAATGGCTATAATGAGCGTTTTTCTGTCGTTTATCCAGGAATACCGCGCAGGCAGAGAGGCAGAGAAATTGAGTGAAATGGTCCGGGCAACCGCAACTGTTTATCGAAATGGCAAGTCTAAAGAAATAAAAATGCGGGAAATCGTTCCCGGAGATATTGTGGACCTATTCGCTGGGGATATGATTCCGGCGGACTTAAGAATCATATCCTGCAAAGACCTATTTATCAATCAGGCATCTTTAACCGGGGAGTCGTTTCCAATAGAAAAAATGGCTGACCCAATACAGGTCAAAAATGGGTCAATTTCTGAGCTGCGTAATATCGCCTTTATGGGTTCTAGTGTTGTCAGCGGAACCGCGCTGGGAGTGGTTATAAAGACTGGCATAGCCACCCAGTTCGGCGAGATTTCACGTAAACTCACTACGATGAGGATAGAAACGAGTTTTGATAAAGGAATATATAAATTTACCTGGCTTATGATTCGCGCTATGTTTTGTATGGTTTTGTTTATTTTTGCCATCAATGCCTTACGCCGCGGTAACTTTATTGAGTCGCTGCTTTTTTCCCTGGGAGTTGCAGTCGGCCTTACCCCTGAAATGCTCCCTATGTTGGTGGCTATAAATCTTTCTAAAGGCGCTATCGCCATGTCAAAAAGGGAAGTTATTGTTAAACGCCTAAACTCCATACAGAATTTTGGGGCTATGGATGTGCTTTGTACAGACAAAACAGGCACTCTTACTTTAGATAAAATAGTCTTAGAGAAACACTGCGATGTAGTAAGGAAAGAGGAAGACGCTGTATTAAGATACGCCTACATCAATAGTTTTTACCAGACAGGCCTGAAGAATTTATTAGACAGGGCAATTCTTAAACATGAAAAAATATTAATAGAACAGTTTAAGAAAGTTGATGAGATACCTTTTGATTTTTCTAGAAAGATAATGTCTGTAGTTGTCGAGGTGGATAGCAAACATAGGATTATTTCAAAAGGTGCGCCGGAGGAGGTATTTAAAAGATGCACAAGATATGAGTTGGAAGGCGAAATACTAGACATGGAGGGCCTGATACTTACCGACTTGAAGGAAGAGTGCGATAATTTAAGTTCAGATGGCTTTAGGGTTTTGGCTATAGCGTATAAAGATATAGAGAACAAAAAGGAAATATATTCAAAGGATGATGAGAAAGATTTGATTCTTAAAGGTTACGTTGCATTTCTCGATCCACCAAAGCCCAGCGCAAGAAAAGCAATACAGGCATTGGAAAAACTCGGCATAAACTTTAAAGTCCTGACAGGCGACAATGAATTGGTTACTAAAAAGATTTGTAGCGAGGTAGGCTTTGATGTTAGAGGATTGGTTACGGGCGAACAAGTGGATAAATTAAATGATAAAGAGCTACAGGAATTAGTAAAGACCACCGATGTGTTTGCACGGCTTTCACCCTTACAGAAAGAAAGGATAATCCGTGCCCTGCATGAAAATAAACATATTGTAGGTTACTTGGGAGACGGAATAAACGATGCGCTGGCTTTAAAAACTTCGGATGTGGGAATTTCCGTAAATAATGCGGTGGATATCGCCAAAGAGTCAGCGGATATAATCCTTCTTAAAAAAAGCCTTATGGTGCTTAAAGATGGCGTTATGGAAGGCAGAAAAACCTTTGGCAATATTGTTAAATACATTAAGATGGGTTCAAGTTCAAATTTTGGAAATATGTTGAGCATGACCGGCGGTAGTATGTTTCTGCCATATTTGCCAATGTTACCGATACAGATTCTTTTAAATAATTTTCTTTATGATGTATCACAGATAGCTATACCCACCGATGAGATGGATAAAGAATATACAATTAAACCCAGGCCATGGAATGTTAACTCTATCAAGAAATTTATGATTATTATAGGCCCGATTAGTTCAATATACGACTTTCTGACCTATGGGGTTATGTTATTTATCTTTCATGCCTCTGCCCCATTATTCCACACCGGATGGTTTATAGAATCATTATGTACTCAGACTCTTGTCATACATGTGATCCGTACAGGAAAAATCCCTTTTCTGGAAAGTAGACCAAGCAGGTTTTTGATTCTGACTTCAATTTTTATAGTTACCGTAGGTATATTTATCCCATTTTCACCCTTAGCTAAACCTTTTGGTTTTGTAGCTCCGCCGCCTTTATATTTCGTGATACTTTTTTTTATGGTTATTACTTACTTGCTTTTGGTTCAGGTAGTTAAAACTTGGTTTATTAAAAAATACGGTTATGAGTAAGATGCGCAATAAAACTCCACAACAACCAGCTAAAGAGCGTGTTAAAAACTTCTTTGAAGTTGCTCTGGGTTTTTCCCAAGAACAAGCAGAAGAGGAGGCAAGACGATGCCTGCAGTGTAAAGACCCGGTTTGCATTAAAGGTTGTCCAGTGGAAGTGGATATTCCGGCATTTATTAAATTAATAAAAGAAGGCAAACAAAAAGAGGCGCAGGCATTGATAAAAGAGAAAAATAACCTCCCCGGCATATGCGGCCGGGTTTGTCCGCAGGAAGACCAATGCGAAGCAGTTTGTATTTTAAATAAGAAGAAAATTCCGGTAAATATTGGAGCATTAGAGAGATATGCCGCGGATTATGGGTTAGTTCATAGTCAAGAATTCATAGTTCATAGCAAAAAACTACGAACTACGAACTACGAACTACGAACTACGATTGCGGTGGTGGGTTCGGGCCCTGCAGGCCTGACTTGTGCCGCAGATTTAGCAAAGATGGGTTACGAGGTTACGCTTTTTGAATCACTGCATTTACCGGGCGGCGTGCTTATGTATGGTATACCTGAGTTCAGGCTACCTAAAAAAATAGTCCAGAATGAAGTCGACTATATAAAAAGTTTGGGTGTGGATATAAAAACGGATACACTCATCGGAAATACCTATAGCCTTGAAGACCTGTGTAAAGAAGGATTCAAGGCAATATTTATTGGTACGGGCGCAGGCCTGCCGCAATTCTTAGGTATACCCGGAGAAAATTTAGGCCGCGTTTATTCTGCTAATGAGTTTTTAACGCGCGTTAATCTAATGAAGGCGTATAAGTTTCCTGATTACGCCACGCCTATTAATATAGGTAAAAAAATTGCGGTTATAGGCGGTGGAAATGTGGCTTTTGATTGTGCCAGGGTAGCTTTAAGATTAGGCACACAGGCGGTATTAGTTTATCGCCGCACAGAAAACGAAATGCCTGCGCGAAAAGAAGAAATCCGGAATGCCACAGATGAAGGTATTCCTTTTAAGGTATTAACCCAGCCAGTCAGAATAATAGATGATGGAAAGGGATTTGTGGGAGGCTTAGAATGTATTGCCATGGAATTAGGCGAACCCGATGCATCGGGTAGAAGAAGGCCGGCGCCTCTAAAGGACTCTAATTTTGTTTTAGGCGTGGATACCGTGATTGTAGCTATTGGCCAGAATCCTAACCCCTTATTACCTAAGGTTACGCCACATCTTAAGACTAATAAAGACGGGACAATTTGGGTGGATAAAAATTTTATGAGTTCTATACCCGGAGTTTTTGCCGGAGGAGATATTATTTCCGGTGCAGATACAGTGATTTCGGCAATGGGTGCCGGCAAGAAGGCGGCAGTGGCGATAGATAGATATATAAAAAATCTGGTTACGTCATTCGGTTAGGGTTAGGATGCCCGTTTCGTAGTTAGGTTAGGGTTACGTCTTTTTTAGACGATAGACGTTAACCGATAAACGATACGGGCTTCGTAACCGTAACCTTAACCGTAATCCGAAGGAGAGTAGTTACATGGCGCAGGAAAAATTGAATATAAAAGACATCTTGTCTTTAAAGGGTAAACGCAAAATCACCATGCTCACTGCCTATGATTATCCTCTGGCAGCTCTGATTGATAAGGTAGGGATTGATATGATTTTAGTGGGCGATTCTGTAGCGAATGTGGTTTTAGGGTTAGATTCTACAACCAAGGTGGGAATGGCTGAGATGATTCACCATGCCAAAGCAGTAACGCGCGCAGTAAAACATGCCCTGGTAATAGGTGATATGCCGTATGAATCGTATCAGGTTAATCCCGCAGAGTCGGTTAAAAATGCACGCCGTTTTATTGATGAAGCAAAATGCGATGCTATAAAATTAGAATGGTTTGACCGTTGTTTAGAAGTAACCGAACAAATTATAAACGCAGGAATTCTCGTAATGGGCCATATTGGTTTAACCCCGCAGACTGCAGATAAATTAGGCGGATTCAAGGTCCAGGGCAAAGACGCAAAACAGGCAAAGCGTTTAATTGACGAGGCTCAGGCATTAGAGAAATTGGGTTGTTTTTCTCTTGTCCTTGAGTGCGTGCCGGATAAAATCGCCCAGATGATTACCCAAAAGATAAAAATCCCCACTATTGGCATTGGCGCAGGGATAGATTGCGATGGCCAGGTTTTAGTTACCTATGACCTGCTCGGTTTATTTGAGCGCTTTACTCCTAAATTTGTCAAGAAATACATTAATTTGTCGCCGCTGATTTTCCAGGCTTTAGAAGAATATAAGAAAGAGGTTATAGAAGGCAAGTTTCCTACTAAAGACCATAGTTTTACTATCAAAGAAGAGGAGCTGAAGAAATTAAATTAAAGAAACCATGATACCATGTCAACTAAATAAAGGTATGATTTCACAGATTAAAGATTAGATTAGACAGATAGGTTTTGCGTCGGTAATCGGTGTAATCTTGTTTAAAAATCTGTGTAATCAATGCAAGTATTATTTTTTAGACAATGCACCATGAAAAGGAATAGAGTGGGAAAATATATTGCGCCTGCCATTATTTTATTCGTGGCTATTCTCTTCGTGGCAAAATTCGGCAGGCCGGCTATTTTAAAAGCATACGTCCAAACAGGTATTGGCAATTGTCGCACAATGCCGCTATTATGTATTATTCCGGAAAAAGAGCTCGTTAATCCTGAAATCGATAAGGCCTATCTTCAGGAATTATTGCCGTACACTTTCCCGGGAATCGAGATTTCAATCCCTAAGGGTTTTACTGTAATTAAAGGGGAGGTTACCAGGATATACTATAAAAGAAAAAAATATACCGCGAAAAGCCCGGCCATATACTTACTCTATCAAAAGCCGAATTTTTTTATAAATTTATTTCCCCAACTACAAAAGCAGGGTATAGAGAATAACTATGAATTTGTAAACCGCACTATGCACGCCCAGTTTATAAATATAGACAATCTTACCGATACTTTTTTTGTGATTATGAAAAGTGCCTTTACTCCTAATTTAGGCGAACAAAAAAATATAAAAATGGTTAAATTTAAAACTAGCGATAAAAAAGGTTTTATAACCTACAATTTGGCTCCTTCAGAAAATTATTTTGATTGCGATGCCATTAGCGACGATGATGCTTTCTTTAAGATTTATATAAAAGATGAAGGCGCGAGATTGGATTTAGATAAAGTCCTTGCTATTATATCAACGCTGAAAACATCGAATATATTGGACACGCCAAAGTGAATTCCCTTGCCCCGTTAGAAATTTTATGGTAATCTATAATCTTATGGAAAAAATTGTTTCTCTGTGTAAGCGCCGGGGATTTATATTCCAGTCCTCCGAGATTTACGGAGGGTTGAGCAATACCTGGGATTACGGCCCTTTTGGCGTAGAATTAAAAAATAATGTAAAGAGCGCCTGGTGGAAGGCAAATGTATACGGGCGCGATGATATCCTGGGCATGGATGCAGCAATATTGATGCATCCTAAGGTTTGGGAAGCATCAGGACACCTGAAGAGTTTTAAAGATCCTTTCATAAAATGTCCCGCTTGTTTACAATTCTTTAGACTTGATACGATTTGGGACAAAATTTGGAATAGTGATTGGTTTACTTCGCTTAGAGAAACAATGATGGGTGATAAGGATAGTTCTTATTTATTACGCTGGGCTAAAACAGAAGGGAAGAAATTAGCCCCCAACTTAAATCTTGTTAAGGAGCCAGAAGTAACTATTTCTTGGATTGCTGATTTACATCATAAATTTGGTGGGGTAGAGTTTGATTTTAAGACATATGTAGGCAGAATCGCTTGTTCTCGTGACGGAATAGCTCGGACTCCCTGTCCTAATTGTGGGAATCCTTTACCCGAAGAATCTATGGCAGCAAATCTAATGTTTGAAACTTTATTTGGTCCCGTAAAAGAAACTGCCCAGAAGGTATATTTAAGGCCTGAAACCGCCCAGGGTATGTTTGTAAATTTCTTAAATATCTTGGACTCAAAGCATCCCTAAGCTTCCTTTTGGACTGGCACAGATTGGCAAGGCCTTTCGCAATGAAGTTACTCCGGGAAAT
>DCOU01000143.1:0-7495 GCA_002322525.1 Candidatus Omnitrophica bacterium UBA1562
TGCATTATTGACAGTATCTTGGAATTCTGCATCAAAGGATGGATTTTAGTGTAAGCGAGTCCGGCATTGAGATAAGTAGAACCAAAACCTGTTCCAAAACCCCAAGCAAAACCCTGTGCAAGACCTGGCAGAAACTTGTTCCAGCTAAATAGAAAAGCATTTTCTGGTAAGTTTGCTGGGTCTTTGTCTAAGTTAGCATTAGCTATAGACATCCCCACATTACCCCAGCTAACCCCCATGCCAATGCCGCCTTGAAGACCTTGATTGATTCCCTGCCAGAATAATTGTTGACCTTGTGATAGTTTAGTCGAATTTACAATGTTGTTAGACCAACGGCTTAATCCGGCACTCGCCAAATTACTTAAACCTACGCTTGCAAAAGTAATGCCAAAAACAGACCAGGCCTGACCCGGGGTCAACCATTGATTCGTCATAATCCTGGAACCAACTTCAGCAAATCCGGTATTTATGCCTGCCCAAGCTAAAGGCTGGCCAATATGGATCGCTGACCGTATAAGAGTCTGCCTTAATCCTTTCCCGACAATTTCTCGCGCAAGCCCATTGGGATTCAATAAAAATTTAGCTACTGTGTTAGTAGGAATAATCTTGCTGATAAGACCACTACCTCCGCTAAGCACGCCAGCAACAGCAATCGCGCCGACCCCGGCCCTAAGAGTTTCCCCTGGAGAGAGAAATTCCCCCCCATTAAGATTTCCTGTTGCCATCCAATTATAACCATTACTAATAACAACTCCAGCTACAAAAGGGTAAACTATTCTTTTCAAGAGCATGCCAGAAAGAGCGCGGCGAGCAGCAGCTTGAGCAGCAGCGCGGGCAGCAGCTTGAGCAGCAGCCTGGAGCGCTGGCTCCAGAATAGCTTTCTTTGCTGCTTCACCACCTGCCGTCGCTAACGCAGGAGCAGCAGGAGCAGCAGGAGCAGTAAAAACAGGTATTAGTGCGGCGATAGTCACCACTACTGCGACTGTTGTGGTCGCCACATCAACAGCCCCCATTACCCAAGCCATATTATTCTGTACATTTAATGCCTTTCCCAATGTAACAAAATCAACATATCTTTGGCCTGAGAAATCTGCCATCGTATCAGCAGACCTGTAAGTAATTCCTGGTACCGCGGGATCAGGCTTGAAATCCTCCCCTGTCACTTGCGTAGGATGTTCAGGGCCTAATAAACCAAGCCTACCCATAGTTGCGTTATAATAAACATCCCGGTCATTTTTTGTTACTCCAGGATGCACTAGTGTATAGGCCTCATCTAATGTTGCAGCAAATCCGCCGCCAAATCTTGCATTGCTGCTAAAATCATTATAGAGATTGTTTATTGTACGCGAAACATTAGCTTGAAAATCTGCGTTCTTTTGCGCTACCTCTCCGGGAATAAATACGGCATTTCCGCTATGATCTGAAGGAACAAGCAAAACTAGCTCCCGGTGATCAAACTGCATAAATTCGAAACCTTTATCCGCATCAACTTGATCTGCCCCAACCGGTGTTGCTGAAAGCACACTGCGATCTACTTCTCTATTGCCGCCGGACATCGCTGCTAGTAAACCACCGAACCCACCATTATCTCCGCTATCAGCAAGGGGCTTAGGCAGCTCTAAGGGAAGGCTTTCAAAATCGCTTCTTCCAATCCAAGCAATACTAGATCCCCCATCAGGAGTTTCGATTCTAATTGGAATATCATCGGCTCCCAGAACCTTCCAACCTGCCCCAAACCAATTTTCTATATCGAGAAAACCCCTATTATCATTTCTTGTTATCTTCTTTAGATCCGCAAAAGCAATATAACGAGTCTGGCTGCCGCTGGGGTCAATTATAGGTAAATATTGTGTTCCCAGCCACATCCTGCCTCCGCCATCTATAGGGATACTACCCCATTGAACTTCACTTAAAATAACATTCCCGTCTAAATCAACACTAGTAGCTTTGTTTTGATCAGCATGTCGAAGGGCAAGCTCCCCTTGTCCACTTTCGAAATCTACAAAATTCTTAAAATAAACTAAGCCCTTATCCATGCTGCCTGTGCCTGTGAAGTACCCCTCCTCCTCCAGGCCGATAGCTGGCTGCTCCTGTGGGCCGATAGCGGCATTGGTTCGTACAGCACCGGCGAAATCACTGGTTAATGGACCAAAATCATGCGTGTAATTATATAAATCCGTGACTTCCAGGGGTTCACCTGGCAATAGCTCGACAGCAGAATTAGGATCTGTAGGATCTTCTTGCGCAAAATAATAAGGATTATCTTGATAAGAAGCTTTGGTCAGCGTAGCACGAGTATAAATTGTCCAATTAGTATCATCAGTGTTCAAAGTTGGAACTAATTTTGCGAAGGGATGTTCTGCTAAAGAATCTCCTGTTTTGGCTTTGCTGGCAGCCACATAAAATGTTTTAAACGCCTCCTCAGATCTAGCGTTATAAAAACTTCCGAACATGCGGAAGGCTTTGGCCGGGAAATTCTGGTTACCGGTACCGGTAAAACGATACCAAATGTTTATTGCGTCCTGCTCCGTTATCTCTCCAGAACCGCTACCAAGCAGCGATACAAGTCCGAATGTCGGACCATTGTCATTATAGCCGATATCCGACGGAGTAAATACGCCTCCATCTGTTGATTGAAGCAGATAAACCCCATGAAAATTACTATTATTTATTGAACCGTAAATACCTTCATCTACTCTTACATCTTTATAGCCACTTGTTCCGGTGCCATCAACAATCCTAAAGCGGGGCAGGGTCCCAACATCTAAAACAGTATGCTGTCCAATACCGCAGATTTGTGGAGTCTCAAAATAACCATTATCTATTGTCTCTAAATATACCGGTTGAAGTGAACCATCGGGCTGGATAATCCCTAAAGCACCACCAGGAGTTATAGCATATTGATTAACCGGCACCTGTATAGCGCTCGCTAGAGGATCGTTGATACCATTGAGATTTTTTACAACAACATTTACGCCCGGGATACCACCGCCATCTTCAGTCATAGGCTGAAAATAAATTCTCATTGTTGGCCCATTTGGCAGCGTGAAATCCGAGTGAGCCCCATCCGGTCCAAGTTGTGCGGCTGGAATAATAACAGGAGTAAAATTATCATTACCTCTATAACCAGATGTTGGATTACCAATTAATGGCCTGGCTCTGGCAGCTTGCGAGTTTCCTTGTCCTACAGAAGAACCCAGGACAAGTTGAACACCCATTTGTGGAGATTGCACTATAATAACATTAGCATTGTCATTGAGGACTGTTTCCGATTCCCCAGTCGTCATGTTTGGCCTAGTTATCGTTCTGTTTGCCCAAAGGGTCTGTCCAGCAATACCTGTGCCTAGAGGCGTAAGTGCAATATACGCATCTCTGAGCGGAGCAAGTTGGAAATCTGGTGTATAGTTGTTTGCTTGTCCTTCAGCCTCTGCGGTAGAAACAACAGCAGCAGTGAGAAGTAAGTTGCAAGCAACTTCACGATTAGAAGTATCAGGCTGGGCGTGCCAGTATTCAGACGTTTTTTCTACAGCATATTGAAGTGCTTTTATAAGTGCATAGCTGTCCGGACGAGAAGCGTCACTTGGATTTAATTGATTGTTATTGCGATTATATAGCAGTACGGCTTGCTGGCCTACAAGACCACAAGCAGCAGCTGATCCTCTTATTAAGGCAGGACTATTTGGTGACCCACCGTTTATAGTTGCGAGTAACTTTAAAGCTGCGTCACTCCAGGAATCAGTTTGATTGCTTAAGTTAAACCCACCAAACCAGCCACTAAAAGGATCCGAGAATGATTGCTCAGACCACGGATTAACCGGTTGATTGATTCCAAGCCCAGTATATGGCAAGGTAATTATAAACGGGTTATTTGGATCGAATACAGGTGGTATTTCTCCTGCGAACATTTCAGGGGGTATATACAACCTAATATCTTCTCTTCCGAATATAAGCGCGTCTGGATCAAGCAAAGCCTGGTCGGCAAGAAAGCTGCCAGGTGGGATAACGTCGACGGCTAGTGGTTTGTCAACTAAAGATTGATAGGTATACTCTTCTCCGCTGGCAGTAGTAAAAGTAGCAGTAGTAAGACTTTTTCCAGCAAACCCGGCACCAAGACTCCAGGTGTTAGCAGCGCTATATAACGGAGAATAGTCAATGCTGGCAATAGGCTGTGCCAGGCCCAAAAGTATATTCACCGGATCGGCAACAATATCTAAACATGCGCCTGTGGCCTGTACCTTAGTAACATGAGGTGATAAAAATTCTTGAACGGTGAGGTTTGCTGCGGGCGTTGTAAAAGGTGTTTTGTCGCTACTGCCGCTGGTTGACATTGGGAGGGCCACAAAGGTTGCATCTTTATCTATCATAAACCTGACTTGGGTATCGTAAACCCTAAAATCATCATAGCCAATGATATCATCGCCGAATTTCTGGTCGGAATAATCAATCCCTCCGCCTGTTCCCAGATGAGCAAGAGTTACTAACTGGCCACTAGTTTCAAGGTTGCTACCAGAAGGCAGTGTAGTAGTTAATGTGGCACCTGTACTAAGATTGATAGGCATTACCCCAATACGCTCTGAGGTATTTCCAGGGGCCTGGAATAGCACGCCCAAACCTAACCCGTCGGTAGATTCAATCTTAGCATTCCGGACAGAGTTGTCAGCTGGATCATTGAAATCAAATACTGCTTCTTCATACGGTAGAAAACCAGTAGTGGGATTTACAGCTCCCGCTAACGGCCTCAATGAAAGCCCACCGCTTGCGTTGACCATATTGCCGCTTAGATTTAAGTAGGTTATTCCCCCTATCTTTATGCCATTCGTATCAAGAAGATTGTTTAGAGACGCAATAGTCGCAGGGTCAATCGAGCCTTGCTCGCCAGGTATGGACAAAATCACATTTTGATCATTAGTTTTGACCACCTGAAAACCACTCATCTCCGGAACATTAGGCACTTCTGGGCCCCAGAGTTGCGTACCATAGCCAAAGGGCAAGCCGCCTTGTAAACCATTGGTAGTAAGTTGTACCGGTAAACCAATTACGCCGTTATGGCCAAAACCATCTATATTATTGTCAGTGCTGATTTCATAACCACCACTAACCGGATTTATATATGCTAACGTACCGCTTTGTGATAACTGTGCACCTGCGCCTACCCCTTCAGTTGTTTCCAGTAGAGTAGTCCAAAATGAACTTACCAGTAAGGGCTCATCGAGTCTAAAACCTAAATTTCGCACTCCTGAAGGAGCGAGTACAGAAATGAAGCTTCCAGGTAAAACCTCGGGTGCTCCCACTGGAACACGAACGTTATCTATCACTTGTATCTGTTGCCTACCGACGTTACTATTGGATGGGTCTACTACGCCATAGTCCAACAATTTACCGTAATCCGGCAGATAATAATTGTTACCGCTTTGTTCTACGGGATTTGTCCCAGGAATCTTGTACCAATCCTGTCCAAAAGCCTGAACGGTATGCTCTCTGGCAATTGACGGATCTAGGTTATCTTTGTCCATTAAGTCAACTGTCGCAATAAAGGAAAACTGGTCATTAATCGGAGATAGGAATTTAAGCACCGCAGTATCAACTATACCAATGGCATGTTCTCCGTAGAACTCATAATGGGCGCCTTCTGGAGTAGCTATATACACTGTGTTAGGCAAAATATTGAACCTATTATCAACAGGATTAATGGCACTATCGTATAAACCAGGACCGGTTTCCAGCTTAACATTCTGTAGATTTAAGTTTAATTCCACTGGACCTGGATTTGGAAGTGGCCGTACTATGGGGTGTGTGTCGTAATAAGGATCAGTAAAATCCAGAGGACCAGTAAAGCTAGCAACGCCACCAGAGCCAATCGTTACCACCCCTGACCAAGAGCGCTCATTGGAAACTCTGCCAGTGGGACTATTGGTAAACGTCCAGAATGGATTTGTTCCTCCATTAAAGTGGTAGGTCGCAAGGCTTTCAGTCGGCAATCCTGAGAAGATGCCTAAATCGGTAGTTTCGGTTGAAGGATTAGCAGGATTATCTTTGTATCCGGTAATCTCATGTGAGATCACCCCAACATCAAATCGCGTGACAGGGCCGCCATTTACTAAATCCACCTTTGCCAGATTCACGCCAACCAATAAGTCGCCGCGGGCAGAATAGCTGCCGTCAACAGTCTTAAACTCGACATCCCGGAAGTGCGCATACAGGCCTCCTCCATCAATACGGCCTAAGTCCGCCCCAGGAGAGATAATGCCTAACTCATGTTTATTTATGGTAGCGGAATAAAGGAACCCAGTAGCTCCACCATAGAGATCCTTCATGTTGGCATTCTTAATAAAGAACTTCTGGCAGAGATCTTCCAGAGAGGATAACTGCTTTAAATCAGCCCAACCAGTATCCAATTCCACTACTTTGTTTTGAGCATCTACCTTAGCCACATAGAGGCTGCGGTTGGGGGCTAAGAAGAGCTGTGAGACCTGTGAGCCTACTATAGGTGAAGCCATAATGGCCAGGTCTGCCCCTATAAAATCTTCCCCTGAGAAATTCGATATGGAATCGAAATCCCATTTAGCTTGAGTATTAAGCGAACGCAAAGAGGTATTAAAATCTGCGGCCGCTTGCCAGATTCTCGGCTGGGGGATGTGTCTAATCAAGATATTATTGTTTGGGGATCTATCTTCAAGAAAAGCCGGCCTTCCTACTGGACGATTAACGTAAATTAGGCCGGGCATCATAATTGGATCCGCTCCGGTGAACGTTACCCCCGTGGGAGTGATGCTAGCCAAGAGAATTATAGTGAGAATAAAGGGCATACTGTTGGACCACCCTTGGGTATCGGTAGCACTAAAGTATACTGGTAAAAATTTCGACCAGTATGCTGAATTTTTAGAAGGGTCTAGGTTCGTGAGACCCGCGATAAAATCTCTCACAGTGCCACCTTTAATTGCGGAAGAAATCTGAATAGAGTCAAAAGACACCCATTGGTTTTCTCGAGTCAAAACCTGTAACCATAACTCTGTCCCCGGCTCCCCACCAAACCTACGAGAAAAATCCACTGTGCGAAGGCTGAGTGTGCCAAGATCGTCAAGATTTAGGTTTGCTAAGGCTGCGGCGCTATGGATATGGGCAATTTGCTCCAAGGAAGTCCCGCCTTTATTATCTGTGATATACATATAAAGGACTTCGTTTCGTAAATAATAGCTTACCTTCCAGTGTGTTGCAGGATTGCTTCTCGTTATATCAGAATAGGGCAACGAAGTAGACGGCGGAGCTGCTGGTAAAGTAGAGAACGGATTTGGTGTTAATGGATTTCCACGTTGAACAGGATTTCTCGAGCTAGCCCCTGCAACCGGCGCTGGAGTAGCACTTGATGTTATGCGAGGTGGTAAAAGAATAGCATTGCCGCCGCCAAGGCCATAAGTACCTAATCCTCGCAGAGTCCCACCCGGGCCAGCCGCTTCGTTAAGCTTATTAGAAACACCTGCCCAAAATTTTGTCCAAG
>DCOU01000143.1:7627-10857 GCA_002322525.1 Candidatus Omnitrophica bacterium UBA1562
TGACGAAGCCGGTTTAAAATCAGCTCTATATTTCTCATGATACTTTAGCTCAGGATTATTTCCATATCGCTGAGTATCCATATTATGTATATTAAATCTATAGCTGTTATGATACCTTAGCTCAGGATTATCTCTATATCTAAGGTTACCCGTTCGTACAACAGGAGGAGGACGAGGAGGCGCATATGAACCTGTGAAACCATTATCTACTCTGGCGCCTAAAATCTGCTTGCTTTCAGCAGGATTTAAAACTTGCAAATCTTGCGGCAGGATGCTGGTTAAAGCATAACCGCTAAATCTGGCCAGGAATATATCTTTGGGCAAAAACTCTTCTTTGTGTTCATCGCTATAATAAACCTTATCTTCAGTTACGCGGGTAACTAAAATATAATGCTCTAATTTTAAATGCGCAATAAAAGGAGCAATCTTGCTAAGCTGCGTATCAGC
The DNA here is from genome assembly GCA_002322525.1 of Candidatus Omnitrophica bacterium UBA1562. Lineage (GTDB taxonomy): Bacteria > Omnitrophota > Gorgyraeia > Gygaellales > Profunditerraquicolaceae > UBA1562. The sequence continues at coordinate 8,075 of DCOU01000143.1, forward strand.
TTTGACTTTTAGCGGATATAAATCTGCCCCGAAGAATTTGGCGGCCTGGGAAAGGGCATAAAGGGAGTTTTTGATAACCTTAGGCTGGCCTTCCGGTTTAACCACATCATCAAGTATATCCACCGTAAGGGCCATAATCGCAATATCGCCTTCAGCCGCCTTGATGCCAGAATAATTTAAATAATCATAAAGAGCCTTTGAGCCGCAAGGTTTTCCCTTCAGCCATTCAGTAATTTCATCAATCTTCTGATTGGACATTTTCAAGGGTTTATCCAAATTTATGGTCAGATTGGACGAAACCTTGATGGCATTTACTGGTTTATTCGCTATATCTTTAAGAATATTACGGATGGCTAAAGCAGTATCAATATTGTTAAGATCCTTGAGGTATCCTGGAACGATAGTACCAATAGCAGGCTTATTCCAGAGCACGCGCCAGTCATATTCAACAGCCTGAGCTACCTGCTCTGGTAAGAAGACCGCAACCACAATAAGAGCAACCACGCGAATCCAAGCCTTAAAACTGGACTTGAATTCTTTTTTCGCTTGTTCAATCCGGTCTTCAGTCTGTTGTTGGCTTATATTCATCTCTTACCTAAATAAATTAAATAAAAAATAAATACTTCCCCTTACCCCAACTTTTTTTCCAAGTTGACCGCGAGAATTTTTCATATGCCTTATAAAAAGTGTTTGCAAAACTCTTTACTAAGCTTCTAAATAAAAAAGCCGAACTGTCAAATCCTCGTCGGTAATTCGGCAGCTCGGCTTTCCTTGTCACTAATTACTTTTAAATTTTAGGACCCGTGGCTTTGCGCCCCCTGATTACTCAGGGTTTGCCCTTTCGTTACTTGTTTCCAATTACACCCAAAGTATAACACAGAAATCGTCGCTGTCAAGTAAAAAATAACCTTTTTTTAACAGCGCTTTCTTTCCAGAAAATGGCGGCAAAAATGGGGTTTTCCTGCTATCATTGCCTGCCAGCAGGCCGCGTATAATCCCACAGGGATTTTTAGGGGGCAGGCAGACGAGGAGCCGCAGACAACACGAGAATCTCCTCTTTCAAGGGTTGCTTCGCCCGCCTTTAGAGTGTTGGTAATTACACTCGCTTTGCTGCGCTCGCCATAACCTGAAGTTAAATAGCTACCTAATTCTGTTTGGACAAATATTCAATCAGAGTGGACAATAATGTTATCATCCCAATTAGAATGGACAATTTTAAGGCAAAAAGGCGTTTCCATTTTTAAGAGGAAACGCCTTTTTAGTCTAGCAAAATCTTAATTATTTTCCCAATAAATTTGGTTGTAAATAAACAGGTCCAGAGAATTAATATTGATTTTCCAATTTCTTTTTTGAGAAGAATAGACGAAGAGGCAAGAAGAATTGGTGTGGCTAGAACAGCCCTAATTAAAATTTGGATGGCAGAGCGATTAGAGCCTATTGCGCATTAGAGGAGAGGATAAAGAAATAAATCCTACCAAAACAACCCCCTGGCGAGTGTATTAAGGTACCAAAAGAGAGCATTGGTATAAAAATAAAACTTGACAATATATCAAATTTGATATATACTTTTATTGGTAGTATTGAAGATAATAAATGTATAAAATTAAATTTTATCCCACACACAGAGGAGATTATCCGGTAAAAGATTTTATTCAAGAGATGGATAAAAAATCCCGGGCAAAGGTTTGGCGCTATATCGCGCTTTTAGAAGAACATGGTCCAAACTTATTACGGCCTTACGCTGATTATGTAAGAGATAAAATTAGAGAGTTAAGGATAAGGATCCAAGCGGGTAATGTGCGCATTCTTTATTTCTTCTTTCTGGAAGGCAATATTATATTACTCCATGCTTTCAAAAAGAGGACGCAAGAGTTGCCCGAGAAGGAAATTGAACAGGCAAAGAAAAATATGGAGGATTTTATTCTACGATATCATCAGGGCGAATTTGAATTATAGGAGGTGTTTACAATGGCTAAGAAACTTTTGGATTTCCAAGATGTCTTAAGAGAGGAACTCAAAGACAAAGAATTCAAAAAATACTACGAGGAAGAAGGCAAGAGGCTCGAGCTCGGTTATAAGATTGCCAAGCTTAGAGAGAAATTAGGATTGACTCAAGAAGAGTTGGCTAAAAAGATCCATACCAGCCAAACTGCTATTGCCAGGTTAGAGGGGGGCGATTACCTGGGCTATAGCCTGCGTACTTTAGAGAAAATAGCTTTAGCTACCGGGAGCCATTTAGAGGTTCAGTTTCGGTAATTCTGTATACGCCCAAGGAGAATGGAAAGCAGTTCTTCTGTTTGTTGTTTCGTCAGGCCCGAACGCCTGCGGAACAGTTCATCTCTTAGAAGGTGCTTTTCTACCTCTATCCCGAAATATTCCGGGGCAAACAGTTCGATGCTCTCGCTAAAGAGAAGTTTTCTTGTATTTGCGGATTTAAGAAAGGCAGCGATTAGGATATTCGCATCTATGACTAATTGCATTTATTGGCTGGCCTTATGTTTTGCCCAGATGCGTTTGTTTATCGCGCGTCCGTATTTAAGCGTGTTTTCTTCAGTGAGCTTGCTTTTAGAAAGAAGTTTACTCATTCTTCCTAGGAGCTCAATCTTATTAATAATGGCAGCTCTGGCGACTGCCGACCAGTTAATATCTTCAAAGGACTCCATCTTGTGTTTCAGTTCCGCCGGAATGGATAAGGTTAAACTTGACATAGGTTCCTCCTGTTTATTATGTGTATTATGTGCTTTACGTATAAAAGCTTAACACAGAGATTCTGATTTGTCAAG
>DCOU01000142.1 GCA_002322525.1 Candidatus Omnitrophica bacterium UBA1562
TTTGTATTGGACGTGGATTAATTCATGGGTGTGAGGACGCCGTCGTCATCGAAGAATTTTTTGTGCCTCAAGCGGCGGGAGGTTTCGCCTTATTTCTTTAATAAAAAGGGGGTATTTACTGCGGCGAGTTTCTTCTGCTCTCTTGTAATTTTTCTATCAATCGTATATCGCAAATTCAGATTTACAAATTTTATATAATCCTCCATGGAAAGGCTCCTTGGAGGAGGACCGCCGGCTTTGATAATAGGTAATTTCAATTCCTTCATATCCTTCATATTAAGATAGCTATGCCCTCTCTAATATCTTATTATAGAGCGATAATTGGCAGAGCAAGCATTCAGACTGTGTTACAATGTCATATTTGTTACCATTGCGAGCCCGCCATTGTTTCTGTGGCGGGCGAAGCAATCTCATCTTACCGTCGGAGATTGCTTCGCTCCTTCCATCGTGCTGTATGTTTTACAGTTCCATTTAATGCTGCAGTTTCTTTATCTCTCCTTCAAAATATTTCTTTATATCTTCCCATGAGGCCTTTTTTAACATCTCAGGCATCTCGTCGGGTTCGGCATCTTCGAAATATATTAAGCTTTTCATAATATGGATTTCTGTGGCAGCTAAATTTCTGTATTTTTCATCATAAACCCGAATGACATCCAATAAAGACATAGTCTCCCTGCATATAAAATAAAGATCCACAAAATCTCTCTTGGTTCCCCTGGATGCGATAGCGGCGATTTTCATGGCGGCAATATCGCGAGTATCAGTAATGTTTATCATTCCGAATTTTTTCGCACTGTAGAGAAGGGGGTACTTGTAATAAAATATGCTGAATTTTACATCCTTGAATTTACCCAATATCGTCCTCCAGGCAAGTCTCTCCAATTGAAAGTTCGATATTTTTTCAATTTCCGGCAAAAGCGCCTGCTCGTCAAACTCTTCTTGTGTAAAAAAATCCAAATCATATGATATGCGATGTCCGAGCTGAAGCGTCAAAGCGGTTCCGCCAGCCAGGTAAGCCTTTTGTATAATCCCGCTTTTTTCTAATAAGGCCAGAATTGCCTTTGTGTCTCCCGGAAGGACCTGCTCAAACACTTTACATCCTCCTTTTTAACGCCGAGTATAAAAGCCCAGAAATTTGCGCTTTTCTGAGAGTATCCGCGAAAATTAGTCAAGGCATATTTTATTTCAGATTTTTTAAAATTCTTCCACATCCAATGAACAGCTTCTTTATCGCCATATTCCAGAATTCGTTTAAGTATGTATACTCTGCGCTTATCTAGATCTATATCTTCAAACTTCACATCCCAAAAATATTTCTTGAGCGATAGTGGCAATCTCTTCATGTATAAATTATGCCATAAAAATACATTTACTTCAAGATTAAAAACGTAAAGCGATTTATTTAAAGCCTAAAGGATCTGCCGCAGCTTCACAAACGCTCTCATGATTTGTATATTCACATAAACAGCCCTTTTGTTCTTCAAAACAGAAGAAAGCATCAGAATGCCATGCTTAGCCAATGGGCAGAGCAAGCTCTGCGGCTACATCTATATTTTGTAGCAGCAAAGCTTGCTTTGTCCCGCCCTTTGTTTACAAAGGGCGGGGCTTTGCCTCATGTCACCACAAGGGGCAGAGTAAGCTCTGCAGCTACCAAGTTATGCGATATGGTGGTTAGCCGCTGAGTTTGGCAGCGAGACCCTGGTTGTAGTCTTAAAGGATCTGCTACTTGTAGATATCATGTGTGCCGATATCGTAATAGATAACCTCATCGTCCTTAAGAAAACGGAAAATTACTCTGTAACTATAATTGACTGAATACGCCCATGCGCAGGATAACTCTCCGCTCAATTTATGCGTCCTAAGCCTTGAGTCAAAAGGATTCTTATAAAATAATTCATCTTTTTGTTTTGCTAACGCCTGAATACTGGCTGGCAGTTTTTGAAAAGACTTGAGAAAATGCGGAGTATAATGAACGAATTTAACGCGATTTTGCTGCATATATCTTTAGCGCTTCTCTAAGACAAGACGCCTTAACAGCCTTCCCTTCTCTATAGTCTTTTTCTCCCTGAGCAATCACTTTTAGCGCATGCTTTACTTCTTGATCATGCTTAATAAGCCTTTCATACTCATCTTTCTGGACAACCACAAGTTCTTTACCGTTGGTTAATCGCTTTGGAATAGTAAGTATAGGTTTCATTTTCTGCATCCTCCTAACTTAAATATTACCATATCTATATGCGCTTTGCAAGCGGCAAAGCTTGCCCTTGTCGCCAATGGGCAGTCTCCAAGGAGCAGAGTAAACTCTGCAGCTACACATCTAATTTGTCCCAATCATATTTTTCTTTATCTGGATTATTCATAATATATTCGCGGATCTTATTCAATGCTTTTTCATTTCGGATAACATGTTCGTAATAACCGCGTTGCCAGATTTTTGTAGGGGTTCGATTCATCGAACCCGATCCCCTTATTTCGGGCGCGATAAATCGCGCCCCTACATCCTACCTGCCGAACGAAAAACCTTTTTTCTTCTTTTTCTCAGGGGATACTACTTTTCCTGTCTCTTCTTTTTCTCCAGCTTTAACTTCTATAACTAATGGCTCAGGCATAGGCCCTTCTGATACAGCTGGCTTTGTTACCATTTCTTTAACAGGCTCTGCCTTCATATTTGCTATTTCATCCAGCCGCCTCTTTGCCTCGTTCTTCATCCAGTCCTCTTTTGCATCAACGCTTACTTTCCCAAGAGCCACTTTTGCTTCCTCTAGTTTTCCAGCATCTATAAGGATAGCAGCGCTTCGCAATGTATAGGTCAGATTTGCCGGGTCCATACTCTGCGCCTTTTTAAGCTGGGCCATTGCTCCATTCAAATCCCCTAACTTATAAAGCGCTTCCGCATATCTTGAATAGAGCGCCGCATCAGTTGTCACCTTGGATGCAACAAGTTCCCATGCCTTTTTAGCGTCTTCCTTCTTGCCTGCCCGTTCATAAAGATTGGCCAAGCGTTCAAATAGATACGGCTCATTAGGCGCTATCTTAACTAATTTTTCCATCTGGCCTGCTGCCTCATTGAATTTTCCAGCTGACTCATATAAGTCAACAAGCCTATTATTGACATTCCTGTCATCAGGAGAAATACCTGCGGCCTTTTCAAACATAGACAGGGCCTTATCGTTTTCTCCTTTTCGCGCATATAATTCTCCGGCCAGTTTAAGTAAACCTGCATCATTTTGATTCTTCGCTAATTCAGACTCAAACTTTCCTGCCAATTCATCGAGTTTATTTTGCCTTTGATAAATACTTAAAATCTCGCCATTTGCCCAGTCCTTAAGCCACTGGTCCTTGGCCATACCTATAATCTTTTTATACGCCTCTTCTGCCTTATCAAATTTTTCTGCACGGCTATAAAAACCTGCAAGGTTCTGCACATATCCTACATTATTTGCATCGAGCTTTACTGCCTTTTCTGCCAAAGAGATTGCCTTTTCTGTATCATTTGAATTACTATAAAAATTTGCTGCCTGACTAAGCACATTGGCATCTTCGCCTTTTTTGGCAATTAAATCTCCCCATATACTACCTGCCTCATCCTTCTTGCCAGCCATGTTAAGAGAATTAGAAAGCATCTGGAAATACCATGTGTTATCAGGCTTTAAATCAGCTAACTTTTTATAGATTGCAGTTGCCTTATCATAATTTGCCTTCTGAGTATATAAATTTCCAATGCGGTTTAATATATTTTCATCGTTAGGGAGTATATTTAACGACTTTTCGTAAAGCGCTATTGCCTCATCTATTTTATTTTCGCGCATATACGCATCGCCCATTGAAAAGATAGCGCCGCTAAGGACAGCCGGGTCTTTATCTGAATAAACGCTAAGTTCATCTAAGATTGCTTCCTTATCCTGCTTCTGGTCCGCGAAAACAATGCCTGTAGCAATAAGTGCGATTGCTAAAATAATAAAAATCGCTTTACGCATACGCCCCCCTCCTTCTGGTTTGTAGGTTTTTATACAATTTTATATTATTTTAACGTAATGTCCGCTAATGTCAAATTATTTTTTAACCTTTGATGGGCGCAATAAATTGCGCCCCTACATATATAACTGTAGGGGTTCGATTCATCGAACCCCCTGCGATTGTTTTCAATGGCATGATGGGCACAATAAGCGCCATAAGATGCTGCGGCTATGGTTTTACATCTAATTTGCCCCAATCATATTCTTCCTTATCAGGATTATTTATGATATATTCACGGATTTTATTTAACGCTGACTCGTTGCGGATGACGTGTTCGTAATAACCGCGTTGCCAGATTTTTGTAGGGGTTCGATTCATCGAACCCGAAGCGTTTGTTTCGGGCGCTGTAGGGGTTTGATTTATCAAACCCTTCATCGAACCCGAAGCGTTTATTTTGGGCGCGATAAATCGCGCCCCTACAGCATGTGTAACCAATGCCTTATATGCTCGGATTATTTCACCCAATTTTGCCTTACAGCCATTCAATACAAATATCACATGTATATGGGTCGACATTATTTCGTGAAAATCGATATCCACACCTGTAAACCTATTTTTTAAATCCAAGAGATACTGCTCTGCGATTGTCCTACATGTAGGGGTTTGATTTATCAAACCTGAAGCGTTTATTTCGGGCGCGATAAATCGCGCCCCTACATTATTCATCTGTGTCATTTCCAAACCGCCATCAGCAAATATCGGCCTGCGCATGTGCGTACACACTGTTACAAAATAATACCCATTCTGGGAATAATCATAATGTTTCAACCGAATTTGTTTACGTTTGGGAAATCGTATGTCCATTTTCATATATTAGACACATCTGGAGGAGATTTTCTTTCAATTATTTTTGGATTTTTCACTGTAGGGGTTCGATTCATCGAACCCGATCCCCTTGTTTCGGGCGCGATAAATCGCGCCCCTACATTTGGGAATTGGATTTTTCGGTGTAGGGGTTTGATTTATCAAACCCGAACCATTTGTATTGGACGTGGATTAATTCATGGGGGTGAGGACGCCGTCGTCATCGAAGAATTTCTTGTGCTTCAGGAGGCGCTCTGTATCCACGAAATAGAACGGCCCGAGATCTGACTGCGGCCCCAGATCATTTGAGGAATTGGCTGGCCTGGTATGAAGATAGATTTTATTACTATTGTAAGGAACAAGGTTCTTGACAGAAGATGTTGTCCAATCGCTGCTGTCTCCCGTAGTTACACTGTAAGAGGCATTCCTATCCCATTTATAGTAAAACCTTGTAAATTTAGTTCCGCAATCCGCGTGCGAGAAGCCAAAAGTCTCTACGCCGATAGCTCCCTGATACCAGGTGCTTGTGCTCCTGGCTGCATTGGGCGGGACATAAGGAATATAAATAAAGGTAAATACTGTTGCCGGCTGAGACACATTGCTGACATTATCCTTTGTCCTGATCCTCAAATAATGGCGGTTATAATTTGAAACTGCAGGAGGGTCGCAACTTGCCAAGGTTGTCCAGTTATAGCTAAGTGGGTCAGCGCCAGAGTCTGTTCCAAAATACCAGTAGTATCCAGCTACGCCTGAAGAAGCATCAGTAGGAGGAGTCCATGTAAATGCAGGATCACTTACTGCGTTCTGCGCCACTCCACTCACAGCCCCACCAGTTTCTGTAGCGCTGGTCACATTATTATCCACAGTAATATCGTATGTAAGAGTAATATTTCCTGCAGAGGCGCTATTATTCACCTTATCATAAGTAGTAGTAGCAAATGTCCCTGCGCCGCTATAAGAGCTATCAACTGTATAAGTACAAGTTGTTGTCGGATGCGAAATAAGGGCCTGGCCAGCTGTCTTTCCGAATATGGCAGGAAACTGATACTTATTAAGACCCGAAGCAGGATTGGTCCCTGAGCCATTATCTGCAGCGCCTGTAACCTGAAGCGTAACACTCGTTGTCTCGCCAACAGAATGAGCTGCATAATAAATAGTTGTGCCTGAAATATAAACTTTATTATTGCCGCCAGAGGAAGTAACATTGCCAGAGGCGGTCCACGCCACTGTCCCTGCAGTAGGGTCAGCATTGTCCATTTCAAACGTAATAGTGGCTGTATCTGCATTGTTTACCAGGTCTTTAAATGTAAATACAATATTCCGCTGCGAGTCAATGTTCTGGTCAACGCTATAAACCTGTTGCCACGGCGAAGCTGTGTCTGCAGCAGGCGAATCATTGAACGCTGTAGCGCCTTGGAAAGACTGCGGATTTACTTCAGTAACTCCCACACTAACAGTCAAATTCTGCCACTCACCTTCAAATGGTGCGCTGTTAAAATAAACCGTGCCACCAGTGGGCCCTAAGTCAATATTGTGATGCGAGAACCAGCTCGATTTAGAAGACGTAATGGTAACCGAGTTTATTACAGGCGCCACAGCATCCTCTACTCCGTTTATAGTAGCAGTGGCTGTGTTTCCAGCATTATCAGAGACAGTTACAGTGAGAGTCTGTGCCCCTGTGTCAGCTGCTACAACTGTATAGACCCCGCTCCAGGCTGCAGGTGTTGCATCAGCTGCCGGTGAATCCCCGAATGCAGTTGAAAATGTTGCCTGATTTAGGCCTGAGCCGCCATCAGAGGCAGTGCCATTGAAATTTGCATTCTGAGCTGTTACACCCATACCGTCAGAATAGTAAAGTGTTGTTCCTGAAAGATAGAGATATGCACTTGTCTCAGTAATAGTAGGTCCAGAGATGGTAGGAGCTACAGTATCTACTTTAAAGGCTATTGCTCCTGCATTGGCAGTTGCCCAGCCACTTGGAAGGCCGCTGTTATCAGTGGACATAACACGCCAGTAATAAGTGGCTGAATCTGCTAATGTCTGGCCTTCATAGCCTATAGAATTATTATATGCCCCTGTTCCAGGAGCCTGACCTACAGTAAAGCTCGTTGCGCCCTGGGCCAAAAGCGCAGAAGTGTAATCCACCAATAGGCTTGAAAAATCTGAAGTATCGTCTATTTGTATGCGATACTTTACTGTATCGCCTGCATCCGGGTCAGACTGAGTAAAACTTAAAGTAGGAGTATTATCATTCGTCCAGGAACCATCAGCAGGTGAAAGGCTGCTTGGAGCATTGGGCGCTTGGATGGGTAAGATATTGATATAAACTGTATCGCCTGCTGCTGTATCAAAGGTATTCGTCAAATCCTGCACAACCATCAGGTCAGTCTTTATCTGGTTTTCAACTGGCTGGGTGGTGTAGGCAGTGGTTGTAACAAAGCGGGTGTAGTAG
>DCOU01000007.1:0-13109 GCA_002322525.1 Candidatus Omnitrophica bacterium UBA1562
TGGGATTTTTTGCGCGTGCGCAAGAAATGGTGGTTAGCCCCGATTATTATTATGCTTTTATTGTTGGGGCTTTTAATTTTCTTCACGCAAAGTAGCGCGGTCGCGCCTTTTATTTACACTTTATTTTAAGCACAAAACCTGTTCCAAACCCGCATTGTAATAGGTTAGAATGGAGCCGGTATGAGGAAAATATTACTTATAATCATTGCAGCAATAATATCATCATCTATATTTTTGTTTTGCTACAATAACAGTCCAAAAATAATCATTTCCTCTTTAGCAAGAAAAACCAATGCCGAAGCTAAAGAATTAATTTACAGGGTTAATGTGTTTGGGATACTCCCCGTAGCAGATGCCGTTTTAAAGATTGGCCAGATACAAGACTATAACGGACAACAGGTTTATCATTTAAGCGTAATGGCGAATTCTTTAAGATGGTACAGAAAAATGTATAATGCCCATGCTATTTTAGATTCTTATGTTGATATAGACACGCACGACCCTATCTTGTTCAGCCAAAAAGCAGTAATGGCTAATGAAAAGGTGATAAACAAGGAAGTCTATTATGACCAGAAAAACGGCATAATGACACTAAATAATATTAGGCGTCAGATACCTCCCCATACACAAGACCCGCTTTCGCTGTTATTTAATACTATGCATATGGATTTTGATAAAGTAGAAGAAATAGAAATGGGCATCAATACTAACCAGAGAAATTACCTTGTAAAAGGCATAAAGCAATCTAGAGATATATCAATAGATAAAAAAACATATAAACTAGTATTCTTGGACGCAGATATTAAAAGACGGGAAAATAATCCATATCATCAATCTAAGATTAGCATAGTATTCTGCCGCGACAGAGAGAATATCCCAATTCTTATAAGAGTCTTTGCCAGTGGCGCGTTCTTAAGTGCAAAACTTATAGAGGTCAGATGAAAGAAATAATCAATACCGGAGAAAGGATTCTCTTGGAGAAAGAGACCCCTTTAATGATTGCCCGCCATTTTTGCGCTTACCGGTTCGCTAAAGATTATGTATTTAATAAAGACATCTTGGATGTCGGATGTGGGGAAGGTTACGGCAGTTATTTTCTGGCTGGATTCGTTAAGAAAGCTGTGGGCATAGATTACGATAAAGAGATAATCAGTTATGCAAAAAATAAATACCAAAAAGATAACTTAGACTTTTATGCAATAGATGTAAAAGATTTAAGTTCATTTAGCAATAAGTTTGATGCCATATGTTCATTTCAAGTCATAGAGCACATCCCGGATACAAAAGCCTTCTTGGAACAGATAAAAAATTTATTGGCCGAAAAAGGTATATTTATATGCTCAACGCCGAACAGATTAGATGCCTCTCCAAACGGCGATACCCCGTTTAATAGATTTCACGTCAAAGAATACCTTATAAATGAATTTAAAGAATTGCTCGGAACATATTTTAGCAGAATAGAGATGTTTGGTTTAAAAAGAGGCAAGAGACTTAACTTCTACCGCAGGCTTAAAAAGATAGGCCTATTAATTTTTTTGCCTGATTATATAAATCCTGTTAAAAGATTTTATGAGCGGATAGGTTGTGATGATTTTATTATCGTCAAAGATAAACTGAATACAGCATTAGATTTTATCGCAGTATGCAACGCATAAAATGATTACCTTTTTATTAATGAATCTTATTGTTGGCGCGTCCGCGTTTTTGCTGAATTATAGAATTTTGAGATTCCGCAACTTCATTGATTCGCTGTTGTCGTTATTTATTCTTTATTTTTCCCAGATCGTATTGACAGAGCTTTTCTTGGGAATTTGGGGTAAAGTTTTTATACAGAATGTCATCTTGCTTAACCTGGCAATACTTTTTGTTATCTGGGCTTTAACCAGGAATAAAGAATCCTCTTTTTGTTTTGGTGTAGGAAAGTATAAAACTTTCCTAACCACTGAAACTTCGCAGGGAAGAGTTCTGAGTCCGCCAACTTCGTTGGCGAACGAAGTTTCTTGTAAGATTTCAAAAGAACAACTGTCACAGCTTCTTGGTAATAAGATTATACTATTTGCCGCAGCTATAATTTTAGCATTTGCATCAATCAAAATTCTTATAAACCTGGTTAATCCGCCGTTTGGCTGGGATAATCTTAATTATCATTTTACTTTTCCCGTTGAGTGGTTAAAACACGGCAATTTAGGCAATCCTATCACCATATCCGATGATTTCTCTCCCACCTATTATCCCATTAATGGAAGTTTGTTTTTCTTATGGCTTATTTTCCCCTTTAAGAACGTATTTTTAGCGGACCTGGGCCAGATACCATTTTTTGTTTTGGCATTCCTATCTACCTATAACATATCTAAAAAGATCGGACTCAATAAAGATTTTTCTTTGTATGCAGCAATTCTTTTTTTGCTCATCCCTAATTTTTTCAAACAATTACAGATCGCTTATGTGGATGTGATGGTGGCATCTCTATTTTTGGTATGCCTAAATTATCTAATTTCTTTATATCAGGAATTCTCCCCTAAGAATCTTTTACTTTATAGTATGAGCCTGGGATTATTCTTGGGTATAAAGACAGTTGCCCTGCCTTATAGTATATTATTATTCTTACCCTTTGTTTTATTGTTTTTTAAGCATAGCAACAAATATTCTTTATTCATATTTTCCATACTGATTATAATTGCCTTAGGGGGTTTCTCTTACCTAAGGAATTTTATAGAAACAAGAAACCCCTTCTATCCTCTGGATTTTAAATTATTTGGCCTTTCCATTTTTAAGGGAGTCATTGATATCGGTACTTACAGGGCGCACTTTAAACCTGAGGATTATAGTTTAGCCAAGTTATTATTTCATGAAGGCTTAGGCGTTCAAACTATACTATTTATATTACCATCTATATTCTTAGCATTGCCGGTTACCTTGATAAAGAAAAGGAAGATGCCCGGTTTTATTTTAACATATTTTTTGATATTACCTTTTTTGATCTATCTTGTTTACCGATACATTATTCCTTTACCGAATACAAGGTATTTATACCCTCTTTTAGGCATCGGTATGATTATTGGTTTTTATACCGTGGGAATTTTAGGGATGCCGCGGCGCCTTATAAATATATTAGTGGCTATATGCTTATTGGCTTCGCTGCCGGAATTGGCCAAGCGTCAAGAATTAATCGCTTCGGTTATGCTGACATTTTTGTTATTCTTTTTATTACCGCCTTTCATAAAATATATTGGGCAAAAATGGCTCATAAAAAAACATTTATTTATTTATTTGCCTTTACTTTTTATTTTTTTAATTATTCCTCTTTTAGCGTTATTAGAGAAAGATTATGTAAATAATGAATACTCCCGATATGCGAGTATGGTAAAATATTCGGGTTTTTGGCCGGATGCTACGCGTGCCTGGGATTGGTTAAATAGAAACACGCAGAGAAATAACATTGCTTATATAGGCAAGCCTGTGTCGTTTCCTTTATACGGCACTAATTTTAAAAATAATGTTTATTATGTTTCCGTCAATAAAACAGAACCGGCGAAATTGCATTATTTCCCTAATAGCCATTATCACTGGGGTTACGATTTTTTAAGTATGCATAGAAATTTAGAGGAAGAAGGAAATTATCGCGCGGATGCGGATTATTCTGTCTGGTTAGATAATCTCAACCGCAGGAATACCGATTATTTATTCGTATATTCTCTTCATCAGACAAAAGACATTGAATTCCCATTGGAAGATGCCTGGGCAGGAGCCAATCCCGGTAAATTTAGCCCTGTCTTTACCAACGAAACTATACATATATATAAAATAATCAGATGAAATTATCCGTTATTGTTCCTGCATACAACGAAGAAGATAATATCACAGATGTTATAAATAAGATAGAGGAGGCTTTAGAAATACCGCATGAGTTAGTGGTAGTCAACGACCATTCTATAGATACGACAGCTCAACTCGTAACTGGATTTGCCCGGCAATATAATAATATCAGATTAGTGGAAAACAAACTCCCCCGAGGATTTGCCAATGCCTTAAAGACTGGTTTTAGTAGGGTAGCGACAGATATAGCTGTTCCGGTGATGGCGGATTTATGCGATGATTTATCCACCATTAAAGAGATGCTTCAAAAGATAAATGAGGGTTATGATATAGCCTGTGGCTGTCGTTATATTAAAGGAGGAGCACGTCTGGGAGGCTCAAAATTAAAGGGTTTCTTTTCTTCTTTTGTGGGGAGGTCGCTGTGTTTTCTGCTTGGCCTGCCTACCCATGATATTGCCAATGCCTTTAAGATGTATAGAAAAAATGTCATAGATAGCATAGATATTAAATCAAAAGGATTTGAAATATCTATGGAGATACCGCTTAAGGCGTATTATTTAGGTTTTAAGATGACTGAGGTACCTACAGTATGGAAAGAGAGAACCAAAGGAAAATCTAATTTCCGTATGCTTAAATTATTGCCCAATTACCTTAAGTTATATCTCTGGGCAATTTTTAAGAGATTAATAAAATGATATGCCATTACTTTCGGTAATTGTTCCTGTTTACAATGAAGCTAAAACCATAAGGCAGATTTTAGAAAAGATAAATGCTGTGGATATTGATAAGGAGATAATCGTTGTAGATGACGGTTCTTGCGACGGCACAGAAAAGATTTTGAGAGATATTAAATATAATAATTTAAAAATTATATACCATAGCAGTAACAGAGGTAAAGGAGCGGCATTCTTAACAGGCCTATTTCATGCTCAGGGAGATTTTGTAATAATTCAGGATGCAGATTTAGAATATGAACCGAATGACTATTTAAAATTAATCAAGGCTTTAAAAGAAAATAATGCAGATATTGTACTGGGAGCGAGATTTAAAAAGGGTTACCACGGTTTGTTTATACATAGATTTGGCAATAGGCTTTTAACAGGTTTATTGAATCTTTTATTTGATTTAAAACTGAATGATTGTTTTACGTGTTATAAATTATTCCGTAGAGAAACGATTAATTTATTGAATCTTAAGGAGCAGAGTTTTACCATAGAGACAGAAATAGTTGCTAAGGCGGCAAAGAAGGGTCTTAAGATAGTAGAAATCCCTATATCATATCATCCTAGGGCCTATTCTGAAGGAAAAAAAATAAGATGCAAAGACGGCATCCGAGCGATAAGAAGTATAATTAAATATCGTTTCTCTGATTAATATATGGACAAAATCATTAAGTCATTAGATTATATAATTTACGGCTCGATTATCCTTATTCCTTTTTTTGTATCCATTGCCCCGGCTCCCGTTAATATATTAATGGGCTCTCTTATTATTAGTTTTCTGACGAAGAAAGTATTAAGAAAGGAACGGTTATTTACGCATACTCCCCTGAACATTCCATTATTGCTTTTATTCTTGATAACTTGTTTATCTCTTATTAATTCTATAAATTATTTTGATACTCTCAAAGGAGGCGCGTTCAGGTTAATTGGGTACATATTAATATTTTTTGTTATGGTTGAAGAAGTCAGGGATCCCCGGCATATAAAAATGATAGTTTTTGCAATCAGCGCAGGTATAATTTTGGCATCTTTTGACAGTATATGGCAGGTATTGACAGGTAGAGATTTTATCCGGGGTTATGCGCCAGTTATCAATATAGGTTTAGTCCGGGCGACCGCTGCATTTAAGGACTCAAATATTTTGGGTATTTATTTAAGCGCATTTGCGCCTCTTATATTTGGGCTGGGCCTTTATTATTTTAGCCAGAAAAAAAAGGCGGTAATGTGGGGTTTGAGTTTTATAGCTTTGGTGGGTATACTGCTTACCTATTCCAGGCCGACATTGCTGGCTATTTATGTAGTTCTTTTTTTCTTAGGGGTCGCTCGTAAAGACAAGATTTTAATTAGCCTTCTTATTATATTTACATTATTATCTCCCTTTCTTTTGCCAAAATCGGTTAAGAAATGGGCAAAGGATGTGGAATATAACCCGCTTAGATTTATGTGTAATGACGACAGGCTCGCAGTTTATCGCAATTCCTTCAATATGATAAAAGACCACCCCTTTATAGGATTGGGCGCAAATACCTTTATGAAAAATTACAAGAAATACAGAGAACCTGTAGAGTATCGCAATATTGTGACTAAAGATTATATGTATGCGCATAATAATTTTCTGCATATGGCAGCAGAGATAGGCTTGATAGGCTTAGGGTTCTTTATATGGTTGCTTTATAAATTATTTATGGAATGTAAGAATATCTATAAAAGATTGGATAATCATTATCTTAAGATAGTTTCGCTTTCTTTATCAGCTTGCTTGCTCGCATTTTTGGTGAACGGCCTTACGGAAAGTAGCCTTTATTACTCAAGGGTAGCTATAATATTTTGGTATATAATGGGGTTAGCATTAGCGCTTAATAAGTTTACCCCGACCTTCCTTGAAAGCTAAATTTTATTTTTAGAAAGGGCGGGGTTTACCCATGCAAATAAACAAGAAAGCCATTAAAAATATACTCGTGGTGCGTAATGACAGGTTCGGCGAATTTTTGCTTAATATACCGGCCTTTCGCGCACTAAAAGAAACCTTTGTAAATGCCAGGCTAATTGCTGTAGTAAATTCTTCTGTAAAAGAGTTAGCCAAAAATATTTCCTTCATAGATGAGATAATGGAATGGAATCAAGGAAGGCATTCATTGTTGGAGAAGGTTAACTTTATTAATTTATTAAGAAAAATGAAGATGGATATTGCCATAATGCTAAATCCATTAAAAGATTTTAATATTTTTACTTATTTAGCCGGTATTCCCATAAGGGTGGGTTATAACAGGAAATGGGGATTTTTGCTTACGCATAAAATAGAAGATAGAAAGCACCTTGGTTTAAGACATGAAATAGAATATAATTTAGAATTAGTGTCTTTAATAGGCGCAGGTACGCAAGACAAGACACTATGCTTATCAATAGATGACAGAGAAATTGACGATTTATCAAGAGATTTTAATTTAAAAAATTACAATAATTTAGTAGCTTTGCATCCTTGGACAAGTGATCCTGTAAAACAGTGGCCGTACGAGAGATTCCGTGAATTAGCCGGGAGATTAATTAGGGAGCAAGGTATCCCAGTAGTTATAGTCGGCGGAAAAGACGAGCTAACTAAGAGTATGGATTTTTTCGGGGATATAGAAGGAAATTTAATTAATTTAACTGGAAAAACAACTTTAATACAGTTGGCAGCGCTTTTAAAGAAATGTAAGGTGCTTATTTCCGGAGATAGCGGCCCTGTGCATCTTGCCTGCGCGGTAGGTGCGAAAGTTTTGGCGATTTTTAGAAACGATATCCCCGGAAAGAGTCCTCTAAGATGGAGACCGCGAAGCAAAGGTAGTATGGTAATAGAAAAAAGCAATTTAACGGATATTACTGTATCAGAAGTCGTTGAGAAAATTCAGCTCATATTAAAAACTAATAAGGACAGTCCTTTCTAAGTTAAAGGACTGTCCTTGGGAAGGATAAGGAGATGACCTATGCCATTATTTTAGCCGGCGGCACAGGAACGCGCTTTTGGCCTTTAAGTAGAGAGTTAGAACCAAAACAGTTTCTGAATGTTTGTTCAACTAAATCCATGTTAGAGGAGACTATAGACAGGATAACACCGTTAATTAAAAAAGAGAACATTTATATAGCTACCAGCAGGATTTACGAGCAAAAAATAAAAAAATGCTTAAAGAAATTAAATATACCTTCCGGCAATATCTTATTAGAGCCGCAGAGTAAAAATACGTTTGCGCCTATAGCTGTATTATCTAAGAATATTAGTAACTTAGATGCCGACTCTTGTTTAGTAGTATTACCCAGCGACCACTTTATTAAACATCAGAATAGATTCTTGAAATTATTAAGCAAAGGAATAGAAATCGCAAGATGCGGCTATATTGTTTCATTAGGGATTCCTCCCAGTAGGCCGGAAACAGGCTATGGTTATATTAAAATAAAGTCACACGTCACACGTCACACGTCACACGCATATGAGATTGATAGGTTCATTGAGAAACCGAATTTAACCCGGGCAAAAAAATTTATCCAAGATAAAAGATATTATTGGAATAGCGGAATCTTCATTTTTAGGCCGGATGTAATATTAGAAGAGATTAAGAAGTTTATGCCTCGTATTTATAACACCGTAATGCAGATTAAAAATAAAAAAGATTTTAACCGATTGTGGCATAAATTTCCTTCTATATCCATAGATTATGCGATAATGGAAAAAACCAATAAAATGGCGTTGTTGCCCGCAGATTGCGGCTGGATAGATTTAGGCAGCTGGGAAGCAATAGGCGAGATTGCCAAAAAAGATAAAAACGGTAATATTTTCCGAGGAAAATTTATAGATATAGGAAGCAAAAATACTTTGGTCTGGTCGGATAAACGATTAATAACAACGCTGGGGTTAAATAATATTATTATAGTAGATACAGAAGACGCGCTTTTGGTTTGCCGTCGAGATAGAAGCCAGGATGTTAAAAAGACAGTTGGATTATTAAAACAAAAGAATTATAAGGATGAGATTTGAGAAAGTTTCTTATCGTTAATCCATTCGGCATTGGCGATGCCTTGTTTACTACCCCTGTAATTAGAGCTATAAAAGATAGCCAGCCCAATAGTGTTATTGGTTATTGGTGCAATGAGCGGGTAAAGGATATTCTCAAAGATAATCCAAATATAAATAAGATATTTGCTTTATCCAGAGGCGACCTCAAGAAGGTTTATCATAAATCAATATGGCAGGGTATCTATAAATCTATAAATTTAGTATGTAAGATAAAAAAAGAAAGATTTGATACTTTGCTTGATTTTTCCTTAGACCATCGCTATAGTTTAATAGCCAAAATCATCGGGATTAAGAAACGCATTGGTTTTAATTATAAAAATCGGGGAAGATTCCTTACAGATAAAATAGATATAAATGGTTATAGCGATAAACACGTAGTGGAATATTATTTAGATTTGCTGAAGCCGATTGGTATAAAACCAAAAAGCTATAATTTAGAATTAGTTATATCGCAAAGTTGTAAAAGAAAGAGCAAGGATATCCTTGCAGAATATGGTATCAGTGATAAAGATTTACCCCGCCCCTGCACACAGGGGCGGGGTTTAATTATCGGGATAGCTCCCGGCGCAGGTGCGAGCTGGGGTTGCGATGCTCACTTAAAACAATGGCCCGCGATAAGATTTGGACAACTGGCAGATAGAATAATTAATGATTTTAAGGCAAAGATAATCATTTTAGGCGATGAATCAGAAAAACCCATTGCTGATATAATAATAAATAGTATGCATAACAAGCCAATAGACTTAAGTGGCAGGACGAGCTTAGAAGAGTTAAGCGCGGTTATAAATGATTTGCATATCCTGATTACCAATGACGGAGGGCCTTTGCATATTGCGGTTGCATTGGGCAAGAAGACCGTCTCTTTCTTCGGTCCTGTTGGCCCAAAAGTATACGGCCCTTATCCTTTTGATGAAAAACGCCATATTGTTTTAAAGAAAAATCTGGAATGTAGCCCCTGTTATGTTAATTTTCATTTATTAAGTTGTAAGAGAAACAGGGAGTGTCTGGAAACAATAGATATCGATTCAGCATTGAATGCAGTTGCTAAATTATTATAAAGACATAGCATAAAACTTATCTTATGATTTCACGGATTAAAAATCAGATTACACAGATTAAAGATTTAGCCGGAAAATCTGTGCAATCAGCGTTTGAATCTGTGAAATCATTTTAAAAAGGACATTTATTATGAATAAGATACCCATATTGGACCTTAAGAAACAAATTGCTCCGATACGTCAGGAATTAGATTCTGCTATTAGGCGCGTAATCGATAATACGAATTTCATTTTAGGTGAGGAGGTAGCGGATTTCGAAAATGAAGTTCAAAAATACTGTAATATAAAATATGCTGTGGGAGTTTCTAGCGGCACAGATGCCATCAAATTAGCATTACTTGCTTTAGGTATTAAATGCGGTGATAAGGTAATATGTCCTGCCTTTACGTATTACGCCACAGCCGGAGCTATAGCAAGCATGGGA
This sequence comes from Candidatus Omnitrophica bacterium UBA1562, assembly GCA_002322525.1. GTDB lineage: Bacteria > Omnitrophota > Gorgyraeia > Gygaellales > Profunditerraquicolaceae > UBA1562. Next base: position 10,069 of record DCOU01000007.1, read on the forward strand.
GCAATCCCTGTATTTGCAGATATTGAACCTGAAACGTATAATATATCTGTTGAGAGCATAGAAAAGGTTCTTAAAAAAGATTCTAGAAGGAAAATTAAGGCAATTGTACCCGTGCATCTTTATGGCCAGTGTGCGGATATGGATAATATTTTAAAAATAGCTAGAATTTACCACTTAAAAGTGGTTGAGGACACAGCGCAGGCTTTCGGAGCAGAATATAAAGGTAAAAAAGCCGGGACAATGGGTGATTGCGGTGCGGTGAGTTTTTTTCCTGGCAAGAATCTGGGCGCGTTTGGTGATGCCGGTATGGCGCTTACCAACAGTAAAATTACTGCAGATAGGCTTAGGGTCCTAAGAAATCAGGGGAATAAAGATAAGTATTACCATTTAGTATTGGGATATAACAATCGGATGGGCGCTATTCAAGCTGCTGTCTTGAAGGTAAAACTAAAATATCTCAACTCATGGAATGAAATGAGGCAGAAGAACGCCCGATATTTTAATCAGCGGCTTAAAGGCCTGAATATCAAAACGCCATTTGTTCGCGAATATACCACTCATATTTATCACCAATACGTCCTGCGGCTAAATTCTTCGAGCAGAAAATTAATCGAGCATTTGAGAAGTAAAGGGATAGATGCGCGTGTTTATTATCCTGTTCCGTTGCATCTTCAAAAATGTTTTAAATATCTAAATTACAGAAAAGGAGATTTTCCTGAATCTGAAAAGGCAGCTGCTCAGACATTAGCAATACCTGTGTATCCGGATTTAACCAGGCAAGAATTGGACTGCATTATTAATTCCATAGGAGAGTTTTTGCAATGATTTACCCCGCCTTTCATAAATCCCGCCCTTGCCTGCAAGAGCGGGATAAAAGGGTGGGGAACAATATAGGGAAGGAAGGGTGGGGTGAATTTATCTGTTGTTGTGCTCACTAAAAATGAAGAAAAGAACATCCAAAGGTGCCTTGAGTCCGTTGCCGGATGGGCAAATGAGATAGTAGTAGTGGATGATGAGAGCACTGATAGGACAGTTGATATCGCCAGCAGATATAGCGACAGGATAATAATCAGAAAGATGGATATCGAGGGCAGGCAGAGAAATTTTGCCTATGCCCAAGCCAAGAATTTATGGGTTTTAAGTTTAGATGCTGATGAGGTAGTTACCGAGGAGCTAAAAGAAGAAATTAAGGCTGTGCTCACCAAGCACACGCAATATAATGGTTTGACTATACCCAGGAGAAACTTTATCGGTGATTACTGGGTTAGATACGGCGGTTGGTATCCCAGCCCGCAATTGAAGCTTTTCAGGCAAGATAAATTCCTTTATGAAGAGGTAGGGGTGCATCCGCGTGCCTTTATGGATGAGCCCTGCGGGCATTTAAAATCCGATATCATACACTATTCTTATCAGAATATAGAAGACTTTTTGTATAAATTGAATAACCAGACTACGCGCGAAGCCCAAAAGTGGTTCCAGCAGAATAAACCCATGCATTTATACAGGTTTATCTGGCGTACAATTGATAGATTCATCCGGACATATATAGGAAGAAAAGGCTATAAAGACGGTTTTATAGGATTTGTGGTCGCCTTTTATGCTGGTTTATACCAATTGATTAGTTATTTAAAATACCGTGAATTAACGTTAAAAAAGAGAGAGGAGATGATATGAGGATACTTGTCACCGGAGGTGCAGGGCTTGTAGGCAGCCACAGCGCTGAATTTTTCGCGTTGGATAACCCTAAAAATAAAATTATTGTTTTAGATAACCTGATGCGTTCGCAGATTTTTGGTTATGATAAAGCATCGGTAGAATACAATTGGAATTATTTAAAGAAATTTAAGAACATCGAGCGAATTAAAGGCGATGTGCGTAATGATAAAGATGTAGTTAAGGCAATAGGAAAGGGTGTGGATGTAATAATTCATACCGCAGGCCAACCCGGCGTTCCCTCCAGCGTGCGTATGCCCAAAGAGGATTTTAGCATCAATGCATTCGGGACCCTTAATGTTTTAGAGGCAGCGCGCAAAAAATCAAAAGAAACTATTTTTATTTACACCTCAACCAACAAGGTCTATGGTGAGAATGTAGATAAGATTCCATTAGAAGAATTAGATAAAAGATATATTTATGATGGTGTCAAAGGAGTGTCTGAGGAAATGTGCACAGATTTAACCGGGCATACGCCTTATGGAGTCTCAAAGATGACAGGAGATCTCTACGCTCAAGAATACGCTTATATCTATGGAATGAAGACAGGGGTATTCCGTATGTCATGCATCTATGGTACGCGGCAATTTGGTTTTGAGGACCAGGGTTGGGTGGCCTGGTTTATTATTGCCACACTTTTTAACCGGCCGATTACAATTTACGGTAACGGTAAACAGGTGCGCGATATGCTTTATGTTGATGACCTTGTAGATGCGTTTAACTTATTTTTAAACAGCAAGTTGGAAAGAGGGCTCTTTAATATTGGGGGCGGCCCGAATAATACCGTTTCTCTTTTAGAATTTCTGGATGAATTAGAGATATTGACAGGCAAGGTGCCGAAAGTAAACTTTGCAGACTGGCGGCCGTCTGACCAGAAGGTTTATATTTCAGATACATCAAAATTAGAAAAGGCCCTTAACTGGAAGGCCAAGACCACAGTTTCGGAAGGCATAAAGAAGTTACTCGATTGGGTCAAAACCAATGAAAGTTATTTTTAATGAGGCCATAACTTATGGAGGCAAAGCCGACATAAGTTATCTGGCCGAATTAATCCCCGCAGCTACGAGTAGATTTCGAAGAAATCTACGAAGTGGTTAGCTACGGGGATAAGCCACCTGCGCGAATTAAGTTCGGGCAAACTTAATGAAAGTAATTTTTTTAGATAGGGATGGGGTAATAAATGAATATCCCGGAGATTCAGATTATGTGAAGTCCTGGAGCGAATTTCTTTTTTTGCCAAAAGTAAAATCCAGCCTGAAGAGGCTAAATGATAGAGGATTTAAAATTATTATCATCTCTAACCAAGCCGGTGTTTCCAAGGGTATCTA
>DCOU01000007.1:13255-19994 GCA_002322525.1 Candidatus Omnitrophica bacterium UBA1562
ATTGATATTGCAGGAGTCTATTATTGTACCCACCGCCAGGCAGACAACTGTTCCTGCAGAAAACCCAAAACCGGCCTCATTGATATGGCAGTGAACAAACTTAAAAATAAAGGCTTGGAGCCGGAATTGAATCAGAGCTATTTTATCGGAGACACAATCCAAGATATAGAAACCGGAAGAGCGGCGGGCCTGAAAACCATCCTTGTTTTTTCTGGAAAAGAGAAGCCGAATAATAAAGATAAGTGGGCTATCCTTCCCGACTACACTGCAAAGGATATATCTGGTGCAGTTGATTTGATCCTCAGGGTCTCTAAAGATTTATAGCTGGAGACCCGTCATAAAAATAGGTTTTTTAAAGTTCTTGTTTTAAATGAAAATAATCATTGCTTATGCCTCTGCAGGCACAGGACACCGTCGGGCAGCGCAGGCTTTATACAATTATTTTAAGGAAAATTGCTCTACCCGCGATTTAAAAATAATAGATGCCTTACAAAAAACTAATTTTATTTTTAGGAATCTTTATAGCTGCGGCTATCTATTTTTAGTAAATCATGCCCTCTGGTTATGGCATTTTGGTTTTTGGCTAACCTCTATTAAAGCCTTTAGGCCCATCACTGGCATTTTGATTTCTATTATAAATCGGCTAAATACAAAGGATTTCTCTGAGTTTTTAATTCAAGAGGAGCCAGATTTTATTATCTCAACCCACTTTTTTCCGTTAGAGATTGCAACATACCTTAAAAGAATTCAGAAACTCAAGTCTAAACTCGTGAGCGTGATTACGGATTTCGGTATCCATCCCTTTTGGATATTAGGCGGTACTGATATGTACATCGTAGCTTCGGATTCTAGCAAGGAGCAACTAATCCTTGAAGGAATTGGAGAGAATAAGATAAAAGATTTTGGTATACCCATAGATTCAAAATTCTTAAAGCAATATGAAAGGGATATTTTATGTAAAAAATTTGCTCTCGAGCCAAATAAATTTACGATATTAATTAGTACCGGTTCTTCCGGAATAGGTAAGATTGAAGAAATCGTGGATTCGTTATATAAGGAGGTTCAAATTTTGGTTGTCTCGGCCCATAATAAAATATTATATGAAAGTTTAAAGAAGAAAAATTACCCAAAAGTGAGGGTCTTTGGATTCATCGATAATATGCAGGAGCTAATGGCTGTTTCGGATATAATTATTACCAAGCCCGGAGGCCTGACTATCTCTGAAAGTTTAGCTATGGGCCTGTTACCTATTTTTATCACCGCCATTCCCGGCCAGGAAACAGAGAATGCGAAAATTCTGGCCAAAAAATCAATAGGGCTAAATTTAAAAGACGTTGCTTCGCTCAAAGATACAGTCTTAGATTTTAGAAACCATCCTGAGAAATTGGAAAGTATGAAAGAGAAAATTAGGGAATTAAAAAGGCCATTTGCCCTAAAGGAGCTATGTAATGTTATATGCCAAGGTAGTTTTAGGGCTACCTGTTGAGGGCCCATTTGACTATAGTGCGCCTTCGCCCCTTCATAAAAGGATAAAAGAGGGTGTGCGGGTATGGATTCAATTCCGCGACAAAAGGAAATTGGGTTATGTGGTGAAAGTTACCGGAACGACAAATATCGAACATGTTAAACCCATATTAGAAATAATCGATAATTCGCCCGTATTAGATAAAAATATGCTTTTACTTACTAAAAAGCTATCCGATTACTATGGTTGTTCCTGGGGAGAGGCAATTGAGACAGCTTTGCCGGAAGGTTTAAGAAAAGGTAAAAAAATAACAAATAATATAGAAGAACGCAAGGCTCTTAAGCATAAAGATAACCAGGAGGCGAATTTAATCCATGACTTAAATAAAAGTGCAAGGTGGGATATTTATCTAAGCCAGATAAAGCAAACCATAAGTAATAATAAATCAGCAATAGTTTTATTGCCCGATATCAAATCGGTTTTAAAAGCAAAAGAAGCTGTCGCTACAAACTTAGGAATTTCGCCTGTGATTTTATATAGAAAGCAGCCCAAAGAATTAGAGGAATGGCAAAAAGTGAAAGAGTCTAAATTTAATATTGTAATCGGCACGCGCTCCGGCATCTTTGCGCCGGTTAGTAATCTGGGCCTCGTAATTATAGACGAAGAGCAGGACGCTGTTTATAAGCAGGACCGGGTCCCGCATTATCATGCCAGGGAAGTTGCATTTATGCGAATAGCAATTGAGAAAGCAAAACTGATATTGGGCAGCGCCTCGCCGTCTTTGGAAAGTTTTTATTTAGCCAAAAAAGGAAAAATCAAATATAAGCTTTTACCTAGAATTAGAGATTACCCTGTGATAAAAATTATTGATATGCGGCAGGAGCAACGTTACTTTAAACAAAGAGATATAATTTTATCCAAGTATTTACAGGATTGTATTACTCAGGCCTTAGATACCAAAGGTAAAATACTTTTATTTCTAAATCGGCGCGGTTTTGCCACTTTTGCCTCCTGCCGTAATTGCGGCACAGTTTTAAAGTGCCCGCGCTGTAATATTAATTTAGTATTTTATTTTAAAGATAATATACTAAATTGCCGTTACTGTAATTTTAAAATGCCCCCACCCCGGATTTGCCCGAGTTGTAATTCTGCTTACATACGATACCTGGGAACAGGCACAGAAAAGATAGAAAGTGAATTATCTAGGATTTTTCCACAGGCAAGAATCAGCAGATTAGATAATCTGCAGGATTGGGATATTGAGGATGCGGATATATTTATATCTAGCGCATCGATAATTAAAAGGACAGATTATAACTTTGATCTTATCGGCATCCTATCTATAGATAATTCCTTAAATCGTATTGATTTTCGCTCAACCGAGAAGGCATTTGGTTTATTGGTTGGGCTGCTTGCGCTGACTAAAGAAAAAGTAATAATTCAGACTAATTTACCCAAACATTATTGTTTCCGCGCGTTAGAAAACAAAGACATTAGTATGTTTTACGATGAAGAATTAAAGCAAAGAAAGCAATTGAAGTTTCCGCCTTACCGGCATTTGTGCTTGGTAAAATTGCGGGGAAAAAAAGAGAACAGCGTTAAAGAGGCAAGTAACGCATTATTTGATAGGTTGAATAAATACGGGGAAAGCAATAAAACCATAACGGTTGTTTCGCTTAATCCCGGCCAGCCGGAGAAATTACGCGGTAATTTCTATTGGCAGATATTGATTAAAGCCAGTTCTCCATTAAAAATAGTCAGATTCTTGAAATTACACTTAAAAAAATTCTCGCATTCAGGTATAATAGTAACGATTGACATAGGCCCTGTTTAGTCGGTTAAGGTTACGGTTACGAAGCCCGTATCGTTTATCGGTTACGTCTATCGTCTAAAAAAGACGTAACCCTAACCTAACTACGAAACGGGCAGCATTACCCTAACCGAATTACGTAACCAGACTGTAAAATAAGTAGATGAATATTGTATTCTTCGGCAGCTCACCTTTTGCAGTTCCGTCGTTAAAAGCCTTAAAAACCAGCGGGCATAAAATTAGTTGCGTAGTGACACAGGCGGATAGAAAGAAGGGGCGGGGGCTTTCTTTGGGTGGTACGGCAATTAAGATGGTTGCTGAAGAGTCTAATCTAAAAATTTATCAACCCGAACGAATTAATACATCGCAAGCTATAAGTTTATTGGAAGAGTTGAGGCCAGACTTATTTGTAGTTATTGCTTACGGCCAGATATTATCTTCCGGGATTTTAAATATCCCCAAGATATTTTCTGTAAATGTCCATGCTTCGCTTCTGCCTAAGTATCGCGGCGCAGCCCCTATAAACTGGGCGCTCATTAAAGGAGAAAAGACGACGGGGATTACTGCTATAAAGATGGCCAAAGAGATGGACGCTGGCCCCATAATCTTACAAAAGGAGATAGAGGTTAGCAATGATGATACAGCAATTACATTAGAAGGGAAATTATCAGGAATGGCTGCGCAGTTGGTTTTAGCTGTTCTTTCGTCTCTTGAGGAGAATGATTATAATTTAATGCCTCAGGATGAAGATAATATAGGTTTTGCGCCTAAACTTAAAAAAGAAGATGGGCGAATTGACTGGAATAAACCCGCTTGGGATATTTACAACCTTATCAGGGGCTGCATTAGCTGGCCGGGTGCATTTACTTATTATAAGGGTAAATTATTAAAGATATATAAAGCAAGAGTTAGTTCGCAAGTTCGCAAGTTCGCAAGTTCTAATCCCGGAGAAATCCTGGAAGCCTCCAAAGAAGGAATAGTTGTATCCACAGGGAAGGGTAATATTATCATTGAAGAATTACAAATAGAAGGTAAAAGAAGGATGAAGGCAGAAGAATTCATCTCCGGCCATAAGATTAGCGCAGGAGATAGACTGGGCTACCCCGCACCTTTTTAGGTATTCAAAAAATACCAAAATATTTGAATAAATAAAAGGTGCGGGGTTAATTCGCAGACGTCCCGACGAATCGTCGGGACTACAACTTACGTCACTTGCGTTCCGTAAGTTGTCTGGCTTATTAAAAAAATAGTTGCAGTTCTAGTTCGCCATGATATAATGTTGCAATATTATTTAGCCCGTGAACTAACGAACTATAGGACTCTAGAACCATAGAACCAGATATGCCGGAATTAAGAAAAGACCCGATTATAGGTAGATGGGTAATCATTGCTACTGAGCGCGCAAAACGGCCAGACCAATTCAGCGGCCAACCCCAAGAGGCTTATGTTGAGAAGCCCTGTCCTTTCTGCGAAGGAAGCGAGTCTCACACTCCACCAGAAATATATGCCTTAAGGCCAACTCATACACCACCAAATAGTCCGGGTTGGGAATTAAGGGTAGTGCCAAGTATCTCGCCATTTTTAGAAATAGAGGGAGACCTGGACCGCCGAGGAAAGGGTTTATACGACATGATGAGCGGTATCGGCGCACATGAGATTGTTATTGAGACTAACCAGCATATAGGTAATATGGCAGATTTAAGCGCAGAACAAGTGTCAAAAGTCATAACCTGTTATATAGATAGAATGGTGGACCTGGAGAAAGATAAGCGTTTTAAATACGTTTTAGTGTTTAAAAATTACAGCTGGATAGCCGGTGGCGGTAGGGTTAGACATTCAAGGTCTCAGTTAATCGCCACTCCTGTTAATCTCAAACGCGTAAAAGAAGAGCTGGTAGGCGCACGGCAGTATTATGATTATCACGAGAGATGCGTGTTCTGTGATTTAATAAAACAGGAATTAGAATCGAAAGATAGGCTTATCCTTGATATCGACGGTTTTATTGCCATTACTCCATTTGCCTCAAGATTTCCTTTTGAAGTCTGGATTTTACCTAAGAAACATTCCAGCGATTTTATTAATCTGGAGATGTCGATGCGCCTTGACCTGGGCAGGATTTTGAAAAAGATTCTTATGAAGTTAAAAAAGGGCTTAAATGACCCGCCTTACAATTATATTTTACATACCGCGCCTTTCCGGCGCCCAAAAGTAGGTTATTGGAAGAGCATCGAAAACGATTATCACTGGCATATTGAGATTACGCCACGTTTAACCCGCGTTGCCGGTTTTGAGTGGGGTACGGGTTTTTATATCTGTCCTTTGCTGCCTGAAGATGCAGCCAAGTTCTTACGTGAAGTAGATGTATAGGATAAGTGTGTAAGTGTGTAAGTTTTTAAGTGTGTAGGAGCAAAACTTAAAAATACTTTACACTTAACACTTATACACTCCGAAGCGACGAAAGGAGCGAAGTTGTCTGAATTAAGAAGGGATCCAATCGGCGGAAGATGGGTTATAGTAGATACTGACCATCCCTCTAAGCCGGAAGATTTTGAATATGAGCCGCATACCTGGCGAGGCGGAACTTGTCCTTTTTGCCCTGGTAATGAAGGATTAACTCCGCCTGAGATAGAGGCTTTTCGCGATCCTTCCACACAGCCTAATACTCCAGGCTGGCAGGTCCGCGTTGTGCCTAATAAATTTCCTGCGCTGCAAATTGAAGGAGGCTTGGATAGAAGAGGTTTGGGTATCTATGATATGTCTAACGGAATAGGCGCTCACGAGGTGATTATCGATACCCCATATCACAATAAAGATATACCGGATTTGTTAAATCCGGAAATAGAGCAGATTATTTCTATGTCTTGCCGCCGGGCTCTCGATCTTATCAAGGATAAACGCTTTAAATATATACTGCTTTTTAAGAATTATGGCCCCTCAGCCGGCGCTTCCTTAGAACATCCGCATACCCAGATTATTGCCCTACCTATGGTACCTAAGAATGTGATGGAAGAACTCAAGGGCTCGCAGGATTATTTCGAATATCGCGAGCGTTGCATATTTTGCGATGTAATAAAACAGGAAATGCAGGATAAAGAAAGAATCCTCTTAGAGAATAAATATTTTCTGGCTTTTTGCCCGTTTGTTTCCCGTTTTCCTTTTGAGATTTGGATAATCCCCAAAGAGCACAATAGTTATTTTTATCATATGCCTACCGCAGAGATACCGGATTTAGCAGCAATATTAAAAGATACCTTAACTAGAATAAAAAATGTATTTGCCAGCCCGGCGTATAATTTTATTATACATTCTGCGCCGGTGACTAATAATGACGGCATAGAATACTATCACTGGCATATTGAATTAATGCCAAAATTAACCCGCGTTGCCGGTTTTGAGTGGGGTTCGGGTTTCTACGTTGTCCCTACGCCGCCGGAATTGGCGGCAAAATATTTGAGGGATGCAAC
>DCOU01000135.1:0-274 GCA_002322525.1 Candidatus Omnitrophica bacterium UBA1562
TCTTTACTACCAAAGGATACAAATAAACGGTTAATAGGGGAAAACCAGGCGGATTATTTTATCCATCCAGAATATGGAAAAAATAGCTGCGAAAGATAAGAATGGGCCGTAAGGTATGGTGTGGTCTTTTTTTGCCAGAAGATTTATTGTGCCGACAATCGCTCCAAAGAAAGGAGCGAGGAAAAAAACAAATATTACTTTCTGCCAACCTAAGAATGCCCCAATCATAGCCAATAGTTTTACATCGCCGCCGCCCATAGATTCGGTCTCTCCC
>DCOU01000135.1:339-513 GCA_002322525.1 Candidatus Omnitrophica bacterium UBA1562
GCCCATAGATTCGGTCTCTCCCTGGATGGGGGGCCGTTTAAGTATTTTAAAGTAAACCAGGTCAAAGATTTTTCCGGTTAAGTAGATAATCCCTGCGCCAACGATGATACCGAGTAAAGAGTCAAACGCAGGTCTTGGGTTATAGACTACCACCGCCAAATGGCGGGGTGCCGC
>DCOU01000135.1:581-17832 GCA_002322525.1 Candidatus Omnitrophica bacterium UBA1562
CGCCAAATGGCGGGGTGCCGCCATAGGCGGCATGGGTTTTAAGTTAAAACCTTTAATCGCAGTTAATATGAATCCGAAGATAATGCCGCCGACAGAAATCTCATCAGGGATAATGCGGTGCTGGATATCTACAAATGTGGCAATAATTAAACCGCAAATAAAAACACAAAAAATAAAAAAATCGTAACTTAATCTATAGCGGTTAAAAACCACAAGAAACATTAGCGCTGTCAATAACTCAACCGTCGGATATCTCAGCGATATTCTCTCTTTGCAAAAACGGCACTTTCCTTTTAAGATGATGTAGCTTAAAAATGGTATATTGTCATACGTAGGGATTTTCTTTTTGCATTTAGGGCAATGCGAGTGCGGCCAAACAATAGATTCGCCCAGCGGCATCCTGTGGATACACACATTCAGGAAACTCCCCACAATAGAACCAAAGATAAATGCTAATATCTTACCTATCATAATTTATTGACCGTTTCGTTTAAAGCCTGCCGCATTATCTCAATTGGTGCGGTCTTGCCTGTAAAAATTTCAAAGGAACGCACCCCTTGATACAGAAGCATACCCAATCCTTCCTTGGCGATACATCCTTTTTCTCGAGCATCTTTAATTAGTTGCGTTTGGCGGTTATATACTACATCATAAACATATAATCCCTTGTAAAGCAAATCCTTATCAATCACAGAACCATCATTTTCTTTCATGCCCATGGGCGTGGCATTAACTAATAAATGGCAGCCTCTTATAATAGAAGGCATTTCTTTATACCCAATAAATTTTAATTTTGTGTGTCTGTCTAAAGCCGGGATTTGTTTAAAATGTTTTTCTGCTGAATCCATCGCTTCACTACTAATATCATTTATATATATATTAATGATGCCTAGCATATAGCTTAAAGCAGCAATAATCGCCCTGCCTGCGCCGCCGCAGCCGATAATAAGTACGTTTTTCCCCTTAGGGTCAAATTTTAAATCTCTTTTTAAGGCTGCCCTAAAACCGCTGGCATCAGTATTATCATAATCTAATTTATCTCCATTCCTTTTTACTGTATTAACAGCTCCGGATACATTAACGTAGAAGTTGTCGGGGAAGGGAAATTTTTTTTCTAATATTTCTTTGGCTCTTACCTTATGAGGAATAGTAATATTAAAACCCAATACATCTGCGGCACGAATAGAATTATTATTTGTATCTTTAAATATCTCATTTGAGTTAAGGAGAAAACCTTCAAGCCTGTCCGGTATTACCTCAAACAAGCGGTATTCGGCATCATAATTAATTTCTCCGTTTCGTTTGAGGTAATTAAATGCTGCATTGTGCATGGCGGGCGAGAGGCTGTGTTTGACAGGGTATCCGATTAGGCCATAGATTTTAGGTGGGGTCATCGCTTAGATTCTAATTTATTAATCGCATCCAGATATGCCCTTACTGAAGATTCGATTATATCAGTGCTAGAACCTCTACCAGAAGCAGTCTTGCCTTTCGCGTCTAATTTAAGACTAACTTTACCCAGGGCATCTTTGCCTGAGGTAACTGCCTCTAAACGATAATCTTGCAGCTTGACCTTTATATTTGTAATTTTGTCTATGGCTTTAAAACAGGCATCAACTGGACCATCTCCGCCGGAAGAAGTGGCAAGAATCTTACCTTTCTTTTTTAATCTTACTGTTGCTGTGGGCGTAATCTGAGTGCCCGAGTTAACTTCAAAACTATCTAATTGCCACAGGGGCTTAACTGTTGTCCTTATCTCATCCTCAACTATGGCCATAAGGTCATCATCAAATATATTTTTCTTTTTATCGGCAAGCTGTTTAAAACGCACAAAGGCTTTATCCAGCTGTTGGGTGGTTAAATGAAAACCAAATGTTTTTAGTCTTTCGTTAAATGCATGCCGGCCAGAGTGTTTACCCAAAACCAGGCCTACACCGTAAAAACCTACATCCTCTGGTTTTATAATTTCATAAGTAGAGCGCTCCTTTAAGATACCGTCTTGATGTATCCCTGCTTCGTGCCTAAATGCATTTGTGCCGACAATTGCCTTATTGGGCGCGATGACAAAACCGGTGAGTTTACTTACTAAACGCGATGTCTTATAAATCTGATTTTTCTTTATATCTGTCTTTAAATTACCGAAAATGTCCTTTCTTGTATCCAAGGCCATGACGATTTCCTCTAAAGAGGCATTGCCTGCACGTTCACCTATACCATTAATAGTACATTCCACCTGACGCGCCCCAAATTTTGTTGCCTCTAAAGAATTGGCTACTGCTAGACCTAAATCATTATGGCAGTGCACAGAAATTATAGCTTTATGGATATTAGGAATATTTTCTTTGATTTCCTTAATTAAACTGCCAAACTCTTGAGGTTCAGCATAACCCACAGTATCAGGAATATTCACTGTAGTTGCGCCTGCATCAATCACTGCCTCAATAACCTTAAAGAGGAACTCCCTTTCGCTGCGTGAGGCATCCTCAGGAGAAAATTCTACATCGGAGCAATATTTTTTAGCATACTTTACGCAGGAAACTGCCAGGCGTAAAATTTCATCTTCTGCCTTCTCTAATTTATATTTCATATGTATCTTGGAGGTAGCCAAGAATACGTGTATGCGCGGCCTCAAAGAGAATTTTATGGCCTGATAGGCAGCATCGATATCTTTCTTAATTGCCCTGGCTAAACCACAGATAACCGGGCCTTTTACGGACTTAGCAATTGCTTTGACTGCCTGGAAATCTCCTTTTGAAGAGATAGGAAAACCTGCCTCAATTATATCTACGCCTAAGCGAGTAAGCGCATCGGCAACTTCTAATTTTTCCTTCTGGTTTAAAGAAGCCCCTGGCGCCTGCTCTCCATCGCGCAGTGTCGTATCAAATATTATAATTTTTTCCATTTTTACTATGAACTATGAACTAATAACTATGAACTATTTACGCATCCAAGGCATCATTTCTCTTAGCTGTTGCCCGACTTTTTCTATTTGGTGCTCATCTGCCTCTTTTAACAATCTATTAAAATTCGGCCGGCCTGCTTCATTCTCTCTAATCCATTCTCTGGCGAATTTACCTTTCTGGATTTCTTTTAAGATTTTACGCATTTCTTTTCTGGTTCTCTCGGTAATTATTCTTTTACCTCTGGTTAAATCTCCGTAGCAGGCAGTATTCGAAACCCGACGGCGCATACCCGATATACCTGTCTCCTGAATAAGATCAGTAATGAGTTTCAATTCATGCAATACTTCAAAATAAGCAATCTCAGGTTGATATCCTGCTTCAATTAAAGTATCGAATCCAGCTTTAATCAATTCAGTTACGCCGCCGCAAAGAACCGTCTGTTCACCAAAAAGGTCGGTCTCTGTCTCTTCTTTAAAAGTCGTCTCAATTACTCCCGCCTTAGTGGCACCCAGCGCCTTGGCATAGGCTAAAGCCAATTTTAGAGCCTCTCCTGTGGCATCCTGAAATACTGCTACTAAAGAAGGCACGCCTTTACCTTCTTCATACATCTTCCTGACTAAAGCGCCCGGGCCCTTAGGGGCAACCATAAATACATCTACTTTTTTAGGCGGCTTTATTTGTTTAAAATGGATATTAAAGCCGTGAGAAAAACACAATGCCTTTCCCTTTGTTAGATTTGGTTTAATGGCTTCTTTATATACCTTTGCCTGAACATGGTCCTGGGTTAAAATCTGAATAATATCAGAAGCCTTGGCTGCCTCAGACGCGGCAACAGGATTAAACCCATCTTTTTGGGCCTGTTCGTAGTTGGGTGTACCTTCGAGTTCTGAAACCACTAGCTTACAACCTGAATCGCGTAGACAAAGCGCCTGGCCTCGGCCTTGGATACCATAACCGATAATCGCAATTGTCTTATCTTTTAAAAGATTTAAATCCGCATCCTGATCATAATAAATCTTTGCCATTTCTACCCCCTTTCTTAATTCAATCCATTACGAGTTACTAGTTACTAACTTACTAGTTACTGATTAATACCCCATAGCAACCCTACCTGTCCTTACCAGCTCTTTAATTCCGAATTGATCCAGATCTTGAAGCAATCGCTTAATCTTTTCCTGTTCATCCACAGCCTCAATAATCGCAACATCGCCCTTGTGTTGAATCATTTTAGCTACATATTTATTTAAAATATCCTCTAATTCAGTTTCCTCCTTTGCCGAATACTTAACCTTTACTAAAATGAGTTCTCTATTGATGTGCTCTTTTTTAGTAAAGTCTGTAACCGTAATCACATCTATAAGTTTATTTAGTTGTTTTTTAATCTGCTCCAGTATTTTTTCATCTCCTGCTTCTACCACCATTATCAAATAAGAGATAGCCGGATCCAATGTTTCGCTAACAGATAAAGAAGCGATATTATAGCCCCGTGCGCTGAATAAACCTGCGATGCGCGCCAAAACCCCGAACTTATTTTCAACTAAGACTGAAATTGTATGTCTCATTCGTCGCTATCGCTCCTCTTAACACGAATTTCCACGAATTTTTATCGAATTAACACGAATAACTCATAATATTCGTGATAATTCGGCTTTTGATTCGTGTTTATTCGTGCTTAAGCCATACCTCCAATCATCCGATTTATCGCTTCGCCTGCTGGCACCATGGGAAAGACATTCTCTTCCGGCTCGATATGAAAATCAATAAATACGGTGTTATCTACGGAGAGGGCTTTCTCAATTGCCGGCCGCACTTCTTCTTTTTTTGTAACGCGGATACCTGCGGCGCCGTAACTTTCCGCTAATTTCACAAAATCAGGATTATAAAGGCTGGTGTAAGAATAACGCTTTTTGTAGAATAATTCCTGCCATTGCCTGACCATGCCTAAATAACCATTATTTAAAATTGCCACCTTTACATTTATTTTGTTCGAGACGCAAGTAGCCAGTTCCTGTATATTCATCTGGATTGAGCCGTCGCCTGCGATATCAAAAACTAAACTTTGCGGGCAGCCTATTTTAGCGCCCATAGCAGCAGGAAAACCAAAACCCATCGTGCCTAATCCGCCGCTTGATATAAATGTGCGCGGATGGTTATACTTATACCATTGGCATGCCCACATCTGATTCTGGCCGACTTCCGTAGTAATAATGGCTTCTCCGCCAGTAGCTTCGTAAATTTGTTCAATAACGTATTGCGGTTTAATTTTAACGTCATCTTTATATTGCAATGGATATTTTTTCTTCCAAGCCTCAACGGTCGCCAGCCACACTGATGTATCGGGAACCTCTTTAATCTCTTCCGATAACTGTCCCAAAACATTTTTGGCATCGCCTACAATAGGAATATCCACGCTTACATTTTTGCTAATGGAAGCCGGGTCAATATCAATATGGACAATCTTGGCATGCGGTGCAAAGACATCAAGCCTGCCGGTTACGCGGTCATCAAAACGCGCACCCACGGCAATAATTAAATCCGCCTCCATTATGGCATGATTAGCATAGGCTGTGCCGTGCATACCCAGCATCCCTAAAGAAAGTCCATGCGTTCCCGGAAAACCGCCTAAACCCATAAGCGTCATGGTTACAGGCGCCTGAATTTTCTCGGCTAATTCTTTTAACTCATGATGAGCCCCTGAGGTGATAATACCACCGCCGGCATAGATAATTGGTTTCTTGGATTGAGCGATTAGCTTAGCTGCTTTCTTGATCTGTCCGGGATGGCCAAAGTAGGTGGGTTTGTACCCCCGGATATCTACTTCCTCTGGCCAGATGAATTCTATATCCTGCTGTTGAACATCTACAGGAATATCAATTAACACCGGACCAGGTCGGCCGGTTGAAGCAATATAGAATGCCTCGCGTATAATTCTGGCTAAATCCTTGGTGTCTTTAACTAAATAATTGTGTTTGGTTATCGGCCGCGTAATACCCGTAATGTCTGCTTCCTGAAATGCATCATTACCAATTAAAAGAGTTCTAACCTGGCCAGTAATAGCCACAATAGGAATAGAATCCATATAAGCATTGGCAATACCGGTAGTGAGATTGGCCGCGCCAGGGCCTGAGGTAGCAATACAGACTCCGACTTTGCCGGTTGCCCGGGCATATCCGTCAGCAGCATGGGCTGCGCCTTGTTCATGACGGGTCAAAATGAATCTTAAGGGCGCATCATACAATCTATCAAATATAGGTAACACCGCCCCACCCGGATAGCCGAACATCACCTGAACGCCTTCGCGCTTTAAGCACTCAATAAGAATTTGTGCACCTGTCATGTCTTTAAATGTTAAAAAGGTTAAGAAAGTTACTTTTATTTTTATGCAACCTCCTTAACATCCTTAACTTCCTTAACATCTTTAACCTCACAAAAGAACTGCTCCTTTATCCGCCGAACTCACCAATTTAGAATAACGCGCTAAATAACCTGTTTTAATCTTCGGCGCAACAGCTCTAAAAGATTTAAATCTTTTTTCTATTTCAGACTTGCTTAACCTGACTTCTAATTTTCTATTGGGGATATCTATATCAATTATATCACCGTCTTTTAAAATCGCAATTACACCTTTCTGGGCTGCCTCAGGAGAGATGTGGCCTATGCAGGGCCCTTTAGTGCCGCCGGAGAATCTTCCGTCGGTAATCAAAGCTACTGATTCAGCCAAACCCATACCCACAATGGCTGAGGTTGGAGCAAGCATCTCGCGCATACCCGGGCCGCCAGAAGGGCCTTCGTAGCGAATAACAATGCAATCTCCTTTTTTTATTTTACCGTTTAAGATTGCGCTCATTGCTTCTTCTTCCCGATTAAACACACGTGCCGTTCCTACGAATTTCATCATCTTAGGGCTCACCGCTGACTGTTTCACCACCGCTCCGTCAGGCGCAAGATTTCCGTATAAGACCGCGATACCGCCCTGTTTATGATAAGCACGGTTAAATGGCCGGATTACTTCCTCATCAAAAATCTCAAGCCCATTAGCAACATCAAATATCCTCTTGCCGCTTACAGTCATTGTATTATTTAATTTATTCTTCAATCTCTTGAGAACTGCAGGAATACCTCCGGCGTATTCTAAGTCTTCCATAAAATGCGGGCCCGCGGGTTCTATATTTGTAATATGTGGTGTTTTACTGCTTATTTTGTCAAATGTTTTAAGGTCTAATTTTATTCCTGCCTCATGGGCAATACTCATCAGGTGTAAAACAGTATTGCTTGAACCGCCTAAAGCCATATCCACGATAATAGCATTTTCTAAAGATTTTTTATTGATAATACTTAAAGGAGCAATATTCTTTTTTACTAATTCCACAATGCGTTCACCGCTTGTTTGCGCAATACGGCGTTTTTTTGCGGAAACCGCCAATGCTGTAGCGCAGCCCGGTAAAGACATTCCCATTGTCTCGGTAAGGCAAGCCATGGTATTCGCGGTATATAAACCCTGACAGGAACCAGCGCCCGGACAAGCCTCCATTTCTAAACACGCTAATTCCTCTTCTGAAATCTCGCCCTTTTTCGCCCGTGCCAATGCCTCATATGTATCATGGACAAAAGCCAGTTTCTTTTGTTTATAGCGGCCGGAAAGCATAGGTCCGGCGGTAACAATAATTGCCGGCAAATTTAGCCGCGCCACACCCATAAGCATACCCGGCGTAATCTTATCGCAATTAGTCAGGCATACGATTCCATCTAATTGGTGGGCATTACAGACTGTCTCAATAGTATCTGCTACCAATTCTCTTAAAGCTAAAGGATAACACATGCCTAAATGGCCCATGGCAATACCGTCGCATATACCGGGTACCCCAAATAAAAACGGCACCCCGCCTCCATAACAGATTCCGCGCTCAATAAACCGTTCCAAGTCCCGCATACCAATATGGCCAGGAATTAAATCCGTAAAAGAAGTAGCAATGCCAATAAAAGGCCTCTCCAAATCCTTTTTGGTTAGCCCTGTGGCATATAAAAGTGCTCGATGCGGCACCCGTTCTAAACCCTTTTTGATTTTATCAGAGCGCATCTTGAACCTCCGTTAACAAGAGTAGATAGTATGTAGTAGTTAGTATATAGGACTACCTGCATAGTACCTACTAAATACTACCTACCCTCTCCAATTTCCACCTTAATCGGCGCCCTCTTTGTCATGCACCACAGCCTCTTTTTCTTTGCGCTTACGGGTGATTACTCTCTTCAAGGTAACATATTTATCTATTAAGTCCTTATTATTCACTGTATTCAGTTGTTTAAACAAAAACTCAAATTTATCTTCGATTTCACTACTAATTGCATTGTGTAAATCGCTGGGCAAAGACATAATTTCTTTTTTAAAGGGACCCAATGACTTTTTACGCGTTTTATAAATAAACTGCTCCTCAGTTTCACCTTCCTTTAACTCCTGCGCTGCGTTGATTTTTAACCAATCATAGATTTTTGTTTTTAGTTCTTGCGGAAAATGTTTACTTTCATAAATCATATTCTGAAATTCGGTAGCTAGATGCACCTCGCAAGTTTCTGTCTCGGGAAATTTATGAAATGCTTCAGGCGGTAAAGTCGATGCACCGTGTTGGACTGCACCCGCCAAACCAAATTCCTCCCGTGCAATCTTAGATAATGTTTTTAGCGTATCAAAATCTAATTTCACCTGCGCCACGGTTCCATCAGGCAAAACTACGCCTCCATGAGAGGTGCCTGTCTGAATGCTTATTTTACTTATACCTGTGCGGCCTTTGCGCAGTCTCTCCCTGTAACCCTGCATAAATGCCCGCAAATCTTCAGGCGTAGAATTTTTACCGCCTACCTCCCCAATTTCACCGCCTACAGAAATCTCTAACCCTCGCGGTTGAGTTTGACGGATAAACTGGGTAAGCTTCGCACATACCTCATAATTAAAATATTGTTGTTTCTTTATATCAGTTTTAGACAAATCCACCAAGGTAGATGAGTCAATGTCAATATTATAAAATCCTGCGTCGATAGATTCGCTGATCAAGGCTTTAAGGCTATCAATTTCTTTATCGGGGCCCTCTTGAAATTTTTTTGCATTCACCTGAAAATGGTCACCCTGAATAAATACAGGTCCGGCATACCCTTCCTTTATCGCCGCAGCCAAAATAACACCCGCATATTCTATGGGTGGCTGATTAGTATACCCCATTTCAGATTTGGCAATCTCAAAAATAAATGCGCCGGAATTATTCTTCTTGGCCACCCGAAATATTGCCCGCGCCAAATCATAAGTCATACTCCTTAAATTTATGGCAGGAACAGTAAACCCGCCGAATTCACCTCTACCCCGTGCCATATAAAACTGATGGATACTGGAAGGATAAATCCCTTTCTTATAGGCGATATTAAAAATCTTCCCCGCAAGATTCTTTTTTATTGCGAGGTCATCACTCATAATTAAATCCCACGCTATTTTTTCAATGTCCAAAGGTCTCCTACCCATAAATTCTTACTCCTTTATCAAAAGGGGCCTGGCCCCTTTTTAGGGGACAGTTCTGCTTTGAGCTTCAGAACCGTCCCTAAGTTAACTAAGTTAATATCTTGATTAAACTATACAAATCGTCTACTTTTAGTTCTTTCTTTTTTATCGCGGTTTCAAAATCTACAGTGGTTATTTTACCACCGCAAAGGCCAACTGTTTTATCAGTTTCTCCTTTTAACAAACAATCAACTCCTACCTTACCTAGATTTAAGGCCATCTCGCGGCTTGCGGCAGTGGGCCGACCGCCTCTTTGAATGTGCCCCAAAACCACTGCCCGGGTTTCAAGGCCGGTCATTTCGGTTATTTTCTTTGCAATATCGACTGCCGAACCTACGCCTTCAGCTACCACAATAATCCAGCTTATTTTTCCCCTTATGTTACCATTAACGATATCATGGCAGATTGCCTCCAGATTAAATTTCCGTTCCGGTATAACTGCCTCTTCGCAGCCGCCGGCAAGGGCAACCGTAAGAGCAATAAACCCGGAATCCCTGCCCATAACCTCAACCACAAAGATTCTCTCCATAGAAGTTGCGGTATCGCGAATATTATCAATAGCAGCGAGTGCCGTATTTATAGCCGTATCCGAACCGATAGTGACATCTATACCATTAATATCATTGTCAATGGAAGCGGGTATACCAATACAAGGCACATTATATTTCCTGCCAAATATATGTGCGGCTTTAAAACTACCATTTCCGCCAATCACAATCAGGCCATCTATGGCGTTCTTTTTTACTGTATTAAATGCCCTCTTTTGCCCTTCTTCAGTTTCAAACTCCGGGCAGCGTGCGGTTTTAAGAATCGTGCCGCCCTGATTAATAATTCCCGAAACAAAGCGGTGGTTTAAAACTTTCAGCTCCTCATTAATTAAACCCCACCAGCCGCGGAATACGCCCATCACTTCCAGGTTATTGCTTATTCCGTAACGCACGACTGCCCTAATAGCGGCATTCATCCCTGGTGCGTCGCCGCCGGTAGTTAAAACTGCAATTCTTTTTATCGCCATTCTAGTTATAGACCTTCAACCTGCATCTCGCGCGGATGTTCAATAATAAGGTTATAAAATATCTCCTTTTTCGCCTTTGGTTCTAATTCTAATTCCCAAAGCCAAACGCCTTTTCTATCCTTCCAGTCTTTTTCTTTTGGTTCAAGGCTTACCTTTTCAATCTTTACCTTAATCCGGTCATCCTCAGAAACTGGCATGGCTTCAAATAATTTTACATTTATCTTCTTGGATTTATAATTCTCGACGGTTAATTTATATTTAAATGTCGTGCGCTTAGTAGGAGAGGGAATTCCAGCAACCAAGGTTTCATCAACCTTCTTTTCAACCTGCTCTCTTTTTACTTTTACATTCTCATCTAAACCTAAATAAAGGTCGAATCCCTCACCTGGTCCGATATTATCAATGCTTGATGTTCCTACAAAATCTCCTTCTAAGAATATATTCACTCTGCCAGCAAGTAGTTGCAGATTAGGTGCATTAATGACCCGGCTCCCTAGATAAGCATTGAGAACTGCCCGTGGATAAGTTGAATATTCAAATTTTGCACTCAATATTTGTGTAGATATAGGTAATTTATGCTCTGAACCATCGGATTTTACAGTTGCTTTACGGGCAAGTTTATAAACTACAGCTATGCCTTTCTCTTCTACCTTAGCGTATTTATCTGTTGCTTCCGCAGCGACCGGCGCTTGTGCTCGTCCTTCAAATGCCATATTTTGCAGTCCCCATCCTGCTATTTTGTCTTCAGCATCAAGCCTTCTCTGTGGCTGATATGGCCTTGAAAACCAAGGTGCAACATAAGGCATTCTTCCGCCAATAGCGGGTTTAGCAGTAGATAAAGAAATTTCCACATCCTGCCAATCTTCGCCCGTTCTCTGGCGGATTATTCCGTAAGAAACCATTTCCACTTCGGATTTTTCAAAATTCGCCCGGGCATCGTAGATGGGTTTCCAGTTAGCGCCTCCCACAAGATAAGAAACACTCAAATCAAAGTTTGCCGCTTTCAAAACTTCCAACTCCACCGCAATCAACCTCTTTAGTTTTTTACCTGAACCGGAGGAGATTTCAGATAACTGCTTTTTTAAGGCATCAACTTTATCTTCTAAATCCCTTATTTTCAGTTCGCATTCTAAAACCTGCATATAATTTTCTTTAAGTCTTGTATCTAAAAATTTAAGCGTATCATCCAAGTCTTTACTCGTAGGTATCTTGGTAACCAAGTCCTTGGGGATCTGTCCGCCGGAGAATAACCTTATAGAATCCAAGAAATTCTTTTCTTCCAAAAGCAGCTTATTTAAATCCTGCTCTCTCCTTATAGCATCTTCCAGCTTTTGAATATCGTCTTTAAGTTGTTTAATACGCTCTGAAGGCACTTCTTCCAAGAATTCTTTCTTCACCTGCGCTCCAAAAAGCCTCACTTCTGTTGCGCCTTGTGCAGAAACCCTTAAAGAATTCTCATCTACCTCTGGAATAATATTAGAAAATATTACCCTGTACTCTCCGGGACTTAACTTCAAGTTCGCTACACGGCTTAAAAGCGCGGAATCGGGATAAACAGTAACTTCGCTAATCCGCGATTCTACTTCAATCTCAGAGGCAAAAACATAACTAGAGAATAAAATTAAACCAAAAACCAAAACTATACTACCCATCTTTTTCATTTTGCGCCTCCGGATTTTATTGCTGCCTAAAACCTAAAACCAAACACCTAACACCTAATTAGGTTCCTATTTCCCAACTGGAAAGATACCTTTTCTGCTTGGCAGTCAAACTGTCTATTTTAATCCCCATAGATTTTAATTTGAAGTCTGCAATATTTTTATCTATAGCTTCGGGGACCGCGTAAACATGGTTTTTTAATTCTTTGTGGTGTTTGATAATATATTCCGCGCTTAAAGCCTGATTAGCAAAAGACATATCCATTACCTGCGCAGGATGGCCTTCTGCCGCTACCAGATTTATCAGCCGGCCTTCGCCTAATACATAAATTTTACGGCCGTCTCTTAAGATATATTCATCTACAAATTCGCGGATGGACTTTTTCGCTTTAGCTAATTTTTCTAATGCCGGTATATCTATCTCTACATTAAAATGCCCGGAATTAGCCAGGATTGCGCCGTTCTTCATGAATAAGAAATGCTCGCGGCGGATTACGCTGGTGTCTCCGGTAGTAGTTACGAATACATCACCTATTTGGCTGGCATCTCTTATCGGCATTACCTCATAACCATCCATAGTTGCCTCCAAAGCACGCAGGGGATCAACCTCGACCACAATAACTTTTGCCGCCATACCTCTTGCGCGCATGGCCACGCCCTTGCCACAGTAGCCATATCCGCAAACTACAAAATTACTGCCTGCTAATAGCTTATTTGTGGCGCGGATTATTCCATCGACTGTAGACTGGCCTGTGCCATAGCGGTTATCGAATAGGTGTTTAGTCTTGGCGTCGTTTACCGCAATTATAGGATAACGCAATTTTCCCTGATTAGCCAAAGCCCTTAACCTGATGACACCGGTAGTTGTCTCTTCAGTCCCTCCTAAAACTTGACACTTTGACACTCTGACACTCTGACACTCTTTATGAATTGTGGATACCAGATCTGCACCGTCATCCATGGTAATTTCAGGCTTACTCGCTAATACGGAATTAATATGCTGATAATAAGTCTTGGTATTCTCACCTTTAATCGCAAATACTGCAATCTTAAGATTCTTGACTAAAGACGCTGCCACATCATCCTGGGTAGACAGAGGATTGGATGCACAAAGAGCTAAACTTGCGCCTCCTAACTTCAATGTCTCCATCAGAACCGCTGTCTCAGTAGTAACATGTAGGCAGGCAGCTAAATTTAGCCCTTTCAATGGCTTTTCTTTGCTGAATCTTTTAGTGATCAACCCGAGAACCGGCATATTATTCCGCGCCCACTCTATTCTTAATGCGCCTTTATTAGCTAATTTAATATCTTTGATATGGTAATTCATAAATACTCCTTTAAAAATTGAATTCGTCAATCGGCTATGGTTACGATGCCCGTTTCGTAGTTGGGTTAGGGTTACGTCTTAAAGACGATAAACGTAAGCGATAAACGATACGGGCTTCGTTACCGTAACCAAACAACGTAACCTACAATCTTACAATCTTGCTGCTTGCTTCTTTAATGCCGCTGCCTTATCTGTGCTCTCCCAGCTAAATTCGGGTTCTGTCCTGCCGAAATGGCCATAACAGGCAGTTTTCATATATATGGGCCTGAGCAGATCCAACTCTTTAATCATCCCCTGAGGCGTCAGTTCAAAATTATCCCTGATGAGTTTTATAAATGCGCTTTCAGAGAGTTTGCCTGTTGCGTAGGTATCCACCATTATTGCCAAAGGCTCTGCCCGGCCAATAACGTAGGCAATATGTACCTGGCATTTATCCGCCAGGCCTGCGGCCACAATATTCTTGGCAATGTATCTTGCCATATAGGCTGCAGAGCGGTCTACTTTTGTGGGATCTTTTCCGCTGAATGCGCCTCCACCCGGAGCAACTACTCCGCCATAGGTATCCACGATAATCTTCCTTCCTGTCATACCCGTGTCAGATTGCGGGCCGCCGATAACAAATTTACCTGTCTCGTTAACATAATATTTCGTATCTTTATCAATGTATTCTTTTAATATGGGTTTAGCAATCACATCAATTAATTCCTGGCGTGCTTTTTTGCTAATTCTTTCTTTTGTGGCATCGAGTATCTCTTCGGTATGCTGACAGGCTAAAACGCAAGAATCCACTCTTTTAGGATGGCCGTCGTGATATTCTACGGTTACCTGGGATTTACAATCAGGGCCGAGATATTTTAATATACCCTGCCTCCTTACATCCGCTATGCGCCGCACCAGTTTATGAGCAAACATTATAGGTAAGGGCATCAACTCCTCTGTCTCGCGGCAGGCAAAACCTACCATAAACCCCTGATCTCCGGCACCGCCTTTATCCACTCCTTGAGCAATATCCGGAGATTGACTGTGTATGGTATTTATTACTGCACAGGTATGATAATCAAACCCGTATTTAGGATGGGTATAGCCTATCTCTTTTAGCACGTTGCGGGTAAGGTTATGCACATCAACAAAACCGGTAGTGGTAATCTCGCCGCCGACAACCAAAAGCCCCATGGTCACATATGTTTCACAGGCAACCCGGCCATACGGGTCCTGCCTGAGCACATCATCCAGTATAGCATCGGATATCTGGTCGCATACCTTATCCGGATGCCCCTCTCCTACTGATTCAGAAGTAAAAAAATGTTTACGCACTGCCATAACCTCGCTCCTTTCAGTCGCTCGGAGTGTAAAGTGTATAAGTGTAAAGTTTTTAAGTCATTTACTTACAAACTTACACACTTACAAACTTATTATCTAGAGAACTTCTGCTTTGCTTCATTATAAAACTTATGGTCTCCAATATCATACCAGAAACCGTCAAATACAAATCCATAAACCGGCACTTTCTTTCTTAACCAATCTATATAAAAACCCGTGGCGTCGTGTTTGCCCCGCTCTTTCTTACTCCGAAGCGACCCTGTGTAGTAGAAAGGGCGGGGTTTGTCTGTCTTAATATCAAGAAAATTGCCTTCGGCAGTGACTTTAGGCGATTTTCGCAGTGGTATGGGAAAGGGTCTTATCCAGAAGGGATAGACCTTCCTAAACCTATTAAGGAAGGGTCTTATACTTTCCCGTCCCATTAAATATTCTTTAATTAATCTCAGCTTCTCTTTGGGAAAATAATAAAGGCACATCGCGATTAAGGTCGATTTGGGATTCTCAGGTTTTTCCTTAAAATCAATGAGTTTAAATTTTGCACCCAGTTTAATTACGCCGTATTTTTTTGCTTGCCGTATATCCTTTATATTATAAGCTCCTATTGCGGGATTCGGATTGCCCTTAACAAAAGATAAAAATTCCTTTAAATCACCGCTGAATAGATTATCTCCTCCTATGATCAAAAGGTCGTCTTTGAGGCGTTTCTTATCAATAACGAAACTCATATCGCCGATTGCACCGCGTCTATCGCTATGGCTTTTTGTCAAATCATCTACCAGGCTGATGTGTTTCTTACTTTGCAGGTGGCTTCGCCATTTCTTAAACTTAGGGAAAAATTTGCTATTTGTCACGACAATTATCTCATCTATGTCATCTAAAGCTGCGAGTTTATCTATAATATAATTGATTATGGGCCTTTTGCCCACTTTAAGTAGCGGCTTGGGGTATTCTTTGGTTAAAGGATAGAGCCTGGTAGCGTAACCCGCAGCTAAAATTAGTGCTTTCATTTGCCCTCGTTTCACTCGGGAGTGTAAAGTTTGTAAGTGTGAAGTGTTTAAGCTGTCATTTTCACTTACAAGATACTTACACACTTAAAAACTTATACACTTACACACTAACTAGTTACCCTCTGCTAATTTCTTTTTCAAATAAGTAACTCTATCCACTGGCGTAGGATCAATTCCATAAAGCATTGCCAGATAAAATGAGATGAAATCACCTATATATATTAAAGAAAAAATTCTGCTTAACAGATTCCGGCCCCGCGACCAGATTTCTAAAACCGAAACGCCTTCGTCCTTAAGAATATCAGCCGTTATATCCATCCTCTTTGCTACGCGCCGATGCATATCCTTATCTCTAAGCATTAGCACTACAAAATTCTTAAATAATTTCTTGGGGTTCTGCCAACCTACAATCTCGTTATGGTTCATCTCAGGAAACACATGGGTTGAGGCTAGGCTTTTAGAATTCTCGTTAAGTTGGCCTCTTAAGCGCGTTACCACTGCATCGAAATGTATAGAACTGGAATAAATAACCACAAATTTATTAAATAGTTTATCGGCGATATATTTAGCGATATTATCCTTTTGGCCTATACGGGGATTAAGGGTTTTATTCTTTAGCTCCTCTAAAACTTCAACCGTCTCTACTATATAAGGCGCTATGTCACTAACCAACCCTAACTTATTTAATACGGCCAGGGGTATAATGCTTAAATATCCCAAGGCACACCTCGGCGGTAAACCCTGGGGTATTTCGATAAATGGGAGTTTATCATTTTTTGCATATTCTTTTAATGCCCCGCCTGATGAAATAAGAATTAAAGAGGCACCTTTCTCTTTTGCCTGTTGATAGGCGCTTAATGTCTCTTCGGTATTGCCGGAATAACTCGAGATAAATACAAGCGTGGAATCGTCCACATAAGCCGGTAAATCATATTCCCGAGAGACACAAATGGGGATTTTGCTTTCAAAATATAGATACGACCTCGCCAAGTCTGCGCCAATGGCTGAACCGCCTAACCCCGCAAAAACTATTTTTGTAAAATCTTTCTTTCCTAATAGCAATTTGTTGGCTTTGGCAATATCATAAGCCTGTTTACATTGTAAAGGAAAATCCAACAACAGATTTAACATATTAGATTTATCAAGCTTTTTTATGGTATAGGAAAGTATAGAACACTTTCCTAACCACTGAAAATCGTGCCTGAAGGTTATCGCCGAAGGCGATTTTCTTGTATTTGCTAAACTCGGAGGTCTTTTCACCCCGCACCTTCTCCTTTATTCAAATCTATAGCTATTTTTAAATTCATGTTAAAATATGTTTTAAATCTTGTATGCTGCTCAAATTCATTTTCATTGTTTCCATAACACTACTATGTTAATTTTTGACTATTTTTTAATATTTTATTATTGTAACTTATTGTACACAAGTATGTTAAGAATATTTAATCCTTTGACTATGAATCTGTGAAAAATTCATTTT
>DCOU01000097.1 GCA_002322525.1 Candidatus Omnitrophica bacterium UBA1562
ACTTTGTGTTCCGTAAGTTATGCGCTCATTAAACATTCTTTTACAACCTCACGGTCATCAAAATGAACAGTTTGATTCTTTAATATTTGGTAATTCTCATGGCCTTTACCCGCTATCAATACTATATCTCCTGCCCCAGCCATAGATAAAGATTTTCTTATTGCCTCTTTGCGGTCGGGAATAATAGAATAGTTATTTTTTCTTATGCCTTTTCTAATATCTTCTATTATCTTTTGCGGGTCTTCAGAACGAGAATTGTCATTGGTAATAATCACATAATCAGCTAATTCAGAAGCTGCATAACCCATCTTTGGCCTTTTGGTTTTATCGCGTTCACCGCCGCATCCAAATACAACAATAATTCTATTGCCGGATATTTGTCTTAAAGCCTTAATGACACAGGTAAGTGCATCTTCTGTGTGGGCATAATCTACAAAGACCGAAAAATCTTTTCTGCAGTTTATCCTCTCGAGCCTGCCCGGAATAAAATTAAACCTTTCTAATGCAGACTTGACAACCTTCTGATCCAGGCCTTCTTTAAAAGCCCAGGCAAAACTTGCTAATATATTATAAATATTATGGCGCCCGATAAGCCTGGTTTTAAAGTTTATTTCTTTTTTAATCGCTCTTAATATAAATTCTGTATGTGAAATATCAAGTTTTATATCACAAGCTGTAATATCAGCCTTATTTTCTATGCCGTAGGTAATTATTTCTGGGCCTTTAATCATTCCCTTAAGCCTCTTGCCGTATTCATCGTCATTATTAATAACCGTAAATGTGCCGTGATTCATATCTTTAAAAAGTTTTGCTTTGGCCTGAAAATAATCTTCTAATGTTTTATGATAATCCAAATGATCTTGAGTTAAATTAGTAAAAATAGCAGATTGAAAATTTACGCCTGCAGTCCTATCTTGAGTGAGGGCATGCGATGAAACTTCCATAATTACATAATTGATGTCTTCCTGCACCGTATCGGCTAAAAAAGACTGAAGTTCTATGGGGCCGGGGGTGGTATTCTTAGAAGGAATGATTCTATCTTTAAAACGGTAATTAACCGTACCTATGACCGCAGGTAGAAAGCCCGCTTCTTTTAGTAATGACTCAATGAGATAAGTTATAGTGGTCTTGCCATTGGTTCCGGTAATGCCGATAACCTTCAATTTGGAAGAAGGATTTCTGTAAAATTGTGCTGCTAATTTTGCCAAAGTCTTACGTGTGTCTTTAACTCTTATAAAAGTTACTTTTCTTGGTGTCTTGGTGTCTTGGTGTCTTGGTGTCTGAACTATAACTGCCTTTGCCCCCCTCTCTATTGCTTCTTTAATAAACCTGTGCCCGTCTATATGCGTGCCTTCTATAGCCACAAAAATAAAATTATCGCAAACCTCGTTTGAATTACAGCTTATACCTCTCACCTCAAAATCATCAAAACCAAAAGAGAGGTAGCGGCTACCTAAAGATTCAATTAGCTCTTTTGCTCTCACCCCGTTAGAAACCTACCTTTCCAAATAATTTTGTTGTGTCCCCGCTTTAGATTTACGTTTCTAACGGGGCTCATTTAATGCCAGAATTTCATTTATAAAATGTTTCCCCTTAAGATACCTTAAAACATCACCGGCGACATTTTTAAATACAGGCGCAGCTACCACTCCTCCAAAGTAATAAGGCCGCGGTTCATCAACTACAACAACAATAGCGATAATCGGGTCTTCTGCAGGAGCAAAACCAATAAAAGAAGCCACGAATTTATTATGTGAATAAGCTCCGTTGGGTTCTAACTTCTGCGCTGTTCCGGTTTTACCGGCAGCGGTAAAACCTGTAATTTTTGCTAATTTGCCTGTACCTTCTTCTACTACTCCCGTAAGGATTTTCTTAACTCTGTTGGCGGTATCACCAGATATGACCTTGCGCACCACGGTGGACGAAAATGATTTAATTATTTCACCGCTTTTATCTCTGACTTCCTTAACAATATAAGGTTTCATAAGTTGCCCGCCATTAGCAATTACCGATATAGCAGATACTAACTGCAATGCCGTCACACCTACCTCTTGTCCGATAGGCACTGCCCCGATAGATGTCTTAGACCAGAATCGCGGCTCTTTAATCATACCTGTAATTTCACCCGGCAGGTCAATCCCTGATTTTGCGCCAAAACCAAAGAGTTTTACATATCGGTAAAGAAGGTCCGGGCCTAAAATCTGCGCAACCTTGGTTGTACCGATATTACTTGACTGCTCAATGACCTCCCTGAAACTAAGCCAGCCGTGCGGCCGATGATCCTTTAATATATGCCCCCCTACTCGATAAGCACCATTTTCGCAGAAGAATTTATCTTCTTCAACTACTTTCTTCTCCTCTAATGCAGCTGAGGCAGTAACTATTTTAAATGACGAGCCCGGTTCAAACAAATCAGAAATCGAACGATTGCGCCTCCTATCCTTATCAATGTTATTATATTGATTCAAATCAAATGTAGGCCGATTTACCATCGCAAGGATTGCCCCTGTATGCGGGTCAATAACAATTAGACTTGCGCCTTTGGCACGATAGACCTTAAATGCTTTATCAAGTTCTTTTTCGGCAATATACTGGATTACTTCATCAATAGTCAGTATTAAATTATAACCGTCGCAAGGTATGGCCATTTTTTGCTCAAAGTCCAATTTCTTCTGACGCGCATCTCTTAAAATTAAGGCCCAGCCTTGCGTACCTTTCAGATAGAAGTCATAGCATAATTCAAGACCCTCCAATCCCGTATTATCTAACCCGCAAAAACCAATGATGTGGCTGGCAAGATAGCTGTTTGGATAAGAACGTTTACTCTCTTTAATAAAATCCAGGTCTTTTATATTGAGCCTCCTGATTGCCTCGCTCTGCAATGGGCTTAACTTCCTGGCCAGCCATATAAAAGACTTTTTACGGTATAGTCTGTCTTTTAAATAAGCATAATCTACATTTAATATAGGCAGGAGTTGTCTGATGATTGCCTCTTTGTCCTTATCTCGTATTGCATTGGGAGAGGTATAGAGCGAATCTACGGACACATTTACTGCTTGCGGCTTAAGATTCAAATCGTATATTGTACCGCGGCGGGGTTCTAACTCTACAAACAGATTGTGCTGTTTCTGGGCGATTTCTGAAAAGTAATTTCCTCGGAAAAGCTGGATAAAAAATAGGCGGGCTATGCAGAATATTAGAAAAACAAAGAAGAATAAAAATACCGCATTCACTCTGCGGCGATAATTAACTATATACACACGTTATATTAATTCAGCATGTAGTAGTTAGTATGTAGGTTACAACCTCATGCCTACCTACTGCATACTACCTACTTTTTAATAATTAAGTTTTACCGGCGAAATTAAGGACGGCCAATGGTTCTTGCTTCAGCCTGTCTTTTGATACCAAAAAGCGAGGTTGCTATGTTTTTCAGCTTCAAAGTGCGAGGTTGCTTCGCTATCCTTAAACCTTCCGAAGGATTGGCCAATTTTACTACACGATAACTATCTGGCATCTCGAAATTGGCGTAGCCCGAGACTCTATTGTCAATAAGCACCAGAGAAGTTTTCTTGTTTATATTATACCTTAACATAGCATTTTTATCAAGAAAATCGTGGAATGCGGCGGATTTCTTCTCGCCGATATAAGCAAAACGGAATATCTCTGTCTGCTGATAAACGTATAGAAGACAAAAGCAGGTAGCGAAAGTAGTTAACGATAAAAATTTAGATAGTCTCATCTTTAATGAGCGCATAACTTACGAACACTGAAAGTGTGAGTAAGTTATCAGCGCGAATTAATCCCGAAGCTTACGCAGAAAATTCCGAAGAAATTTTCAAGTGCTTAAGCAAGGGATACATGTTATCAATTGATCCCGGCTCATAAACTTTAATGAGCCCACAACTTACGCAACGAAAGTGTTCGTAAGTTGTTTGAGCGAATTAATCCCGAAGCTTACGCAGAAAATTCCGAAGAAATTTTCAAGTGCTTAAGCGAGGGATACATGTTATCAATTGATCCCGGCTCATAAACTTTAATGAGCCCACAACTTACGCAACGAAAGTGTTCGTAACACTACTGCATTGTTAAATTAGTTGTTGAT
>DCOU01000042.1 GCA_002322525.1 Candidatus Omnitrophica bacterium UBA1562
TTTCAAAATAACAAGTTATAAATATCTTATCCCTTGAGGTTGATTTCACAGATTATAAAGCTGATTTCACCGATTGTCCCGTCACTGACTAATCTGTGTAATCAGAGAGCGCTGATATGATTTTTAAGAATATTTCAGCGCTCTCTCATAACTTTATTTGAATGCTTTTTTAATTTTATCCGTAAAACTCTCTTTATTTATATCTTCGCCTGACAATTTGGCAAATTCCTCTATGAGTTGGCGTTGTTGAAGACTTAGATGTGTAGGAATTCTCACATTAACTTTTACTAATTCATCTCCGATACTTCTGCCATGTACCTCCGGCACGCCTTTCTCTTTAAGCCGGAAGATTCTTCCGCTCTGCGTGCCGGCCGGTATTTTCATCTCAACCTTACCATTAAGCGTAGGCACCTCTACCTCAGCGCCCAATATTGCCTTAGTCAGGCTGATAGTTATTTCGGTTAATATATCGTTATTATGCCTCTGGAAAATATTATGCGGCATTACTTCAATAATAACGTATAAATCGCCGTGGCCTGCTGTGCCTGCTTCGCCTTCACCGCGTATCCTTAAATGTGAACCCGTAGCTACTCCGGGAGGGACTTTTACTTTAATTTTACGGCTTACTTTTGTGCGGCCTTCACCGCGGCATTCAGGGCAAGGGGTTTGAATAGTCGAGCCTTCTCCTCTACAGCGCGGACAGGTCTGGGCAAGTTGAAAGAAACCGCTGGAAACCACTACTCGTCCTGAACCTCTGCACTGAGAGCAGGTAATTTTCTTAGTGCCAGGTTTTGCGCCGCTGCCTGAACAATTCAAACATACTTCGTAGCGAGGGACGGTAATTGTTTTTTCAACACCAGCCGCTGCCTCTTCTAAGGTTATATCTATAGTAATCTCTAAATCTCTGCCTCTACGAGAACGGCCGCCTTGTCTTCCCCTGCCACCAAAAATATCATAGCCCAAATCACTGAATATCTCATCAAAGAGGCCTCCGCCAAAACCAAACTCTCCTAAATCCTGAAATACGCTGCTAAAATCTGCTCCTTTAAAGATATCTTCATAAGCATACCTTTGGTCTATTCCGGCATGGCCGTATTGGTCATAAAGGGCGCGCTTCTGAGAATCGGAGAGCACTGCGTATGCCTCAGAAATATCTTTGAACTTTTCTTCAGCCTCTTTCTTCTGCTCATAAGGCACCCTGTCCGGATGATAGCGTAAAGCTAATTCCCGATAAACCTTCTTTATCTCATCCAGGGTAGCACTCTTTTTAATCCCCAATATTTCGTAATAATCACGCTTAGTAGCCATTTAATGAGCCCACAACTTACGGAATGCAAATGACGTAAGTTGTTCGGGCGAATTAATCCCGATAGCTGCGAGAAAAATTTGGAACAAATTTTGGAAGCGTTTTGCTATCGGGATATATTGAATAATAATATATTACAACTCCGACTCATATACTGTGCAAAAATTTTGTTTCAAAATTTTTGCACATTCGTCGGAGTAAGTTCGCACAAATAAGTTATGTCGTTTAACTGCATAAAAATATACTCCATAACTTATGTGCTCACTTATCTTCCTCTTTGTATTCCGCATCAATAATATCTTCTTTTTTTTCTTTGCCTTTTTCTTTAGGCTCTTCTTCTGGCTTCTCTTTGGCTTCTGTTTTCTGCTGCTGTTGTTGCTTCTGCGCTGCCTGTTTATAAATCTCCTCAGCTAACTTGTGTGAAACCTTGGTCAAATCTTCCGAAGCTCTCTTAATCCTGTCTATATTTTTATCTTTTATGGCTCCCTTAAGGTCATTAAGCCTTGCCTCGATATCGGCGCGCTCAGCCTGGCTTACCTTATCGCCAAAGTCCTTAAGCGATTTTTCCGTGGCATAAACAAGATTGTCAGCCTGATTAACGGCTTCTACTTCTTCTTTTCTCTTTGTGTCTTCAGCGGCGAACTTCTCTGCATCCTTCACCATCTTATCAATTTCTTCCTTAGAGAGTTTCTTCGGCGCGGTAATACGGATGGATTGTTCTTTGCCTGTACCCAAATCCTTAGCAGTAACATGCACAATACCGTTGGCATCAATATCAAAAGAGACTTCAATCTGTGGTACTCCACGCGGCGCAGGTGGTATCCCTACTAAATCAAACCTGCCTAACTCCACATTGCCTTCAGCATCAGCCATCGAGCGCTCTCCTTGGATAACTCGGATAGTCACTGCAGTCTGGTTATCCGCAGCTGTGGAGAAAATCTGGCTTTTTCTCGTGGGTATAGTGGTATTCCTGTCAATCAATTTTGTATTTACCCCACCTAAAGTCTCAATGCCTAAAGATAAAGGCGTAACATCAAGCAACAAGACATCCCTTACCTCGCCTTTAATAATTGCTGCCTGAATGGCCGCACCCAGGGCAACGCATTCCATAGGATCGACTCCGCGTTCTATCTTCTTGCCGAAATAATCCTCGACAAATTTTTGCACGATAGGCATTCTCGTGGGGCCGCCGACCATAATGATTTTATCAACGTCCCTATCGCCGAAACTGGCGCTCTCTTTTGCAAATGCATCCCTGGCATCTTTCAATGCCCTCTCTAAGGGGCCGCGGCATCTTTCGATAATCGGATTCACCAATTCTTCAAGTTTTGCGCGGTTAATGGACATAGTCAAATGTTTTGGGCCGGTGGCATCCGCGGTAATAAAAGGTAAATTGATATCTGTAGTCAGGGTGCTGGAAAGCTCAACCTTTGCTTTTTCTGCTGCCTCACGCAGACGCTGCATTGCCATTTTATCATTACGTAAATCAATGCCTGTTTCGCGCTTGAATTGGTTGGCAATATATTCTATCAATACGTTATCCATGTCGGTACCACCCAGCTGCGTATCGCCGCTGGTTGCCATGACTTTAAAACCGCCCTCTTTCCACATTTCCATAATTGTGACATCAAGCGTCCCGCCGCCAAAGTCAAAAACCAAAATTTTTAATTCCTTGCCCGCCTTTTCCAGTCCGTATGCAAGGCAGGCTGCCGTAGGCTCATTAATTATGCGTAGGACCTTCAGGCCGGCTATTTCTCCTGCATCTTTCGTGGCTGTCCTTTGGTTATCATCAAAATACGCAGGGCAGGTAATTACTGCTTCTTCAACCTTATCGCCAAAATAGGCTTCTGCATCCTGTTTTATCTTCTGCAGGATAAAAGCAGAAATCTGCTGCGGCGTATATTCTTTGCCAAAAACCTTAAATTTAAAATCTGTGCCCATCTTGCGCTTGGCTGCCTGAATCGTGCCTTCGGGATTGATGGCTGCCTGGCGCCTTGCTGGTTCACCAACCAAGCGCTGGCCATCTTTGGTAAAAGCAACGTAAGAAGGAAATGCCTTGCCCGAAGCCACACCCGCACCTTCAGCAGATGGAATTATAACTGGCCTCCCCGCCTCCATTACTGCTGCTGCAGAATTAGATGTCCCTAAATCAATACCGATAACTTTTGCCATTGCCTCCTCCTTCTAGTCGTCAGAGTGTAAAGTGTATAAGTGTAAAGTTTTTAAGTCATTAACTTACAGACTTACACACTTACACACTAACACACTAACTTGTTATTTTATATTTTTTTGGAAACCTTCACCTTTGCTGTTCTGATTACCCTATCATTCAATAAATAACCTTTTTGTAACTCTTCCAAAATTGTATGCTCCGGCACATCAATATTGTCTGCCTGCATAAGCGCTTCATGATAATTCGGGTCGAATAATTTACCTTGTGCCTCAATAGGCTTGATTCCGTACTCCTTTAACATTTCATAAAGATGCGACAGTATCATTTCAACGCCCTTTAAAAATGCCGGCAGATCCTGATGTTTAGATTCAGCCAAAGCCACAGTACGCTCTAAATCATCCAGTATATTTAATAATTCTAATATAATGCCTTCATTGGCAAACTTTACAAAATCCTGTTTTTCTCTATCCAGGCGCTTACGCGTATTGTCAAAATCCGCCTGAAGCCTGAGTAACCTGTCCCAATAAACTTTCGCTTTATCCGCCTCTTCTTTTAATTTCAAAAATTCGGATTCTTTTAAGGAAACAACCTTCTCCTCTTTTTTCTCAACATCCGGCTGTTTTTTATTTTCTTCCCGATTCTGTTTCTGATCCTGCATCTTAAAACCTCAGATACTATTCATTACCTCAGTTAATACATCCGATATATATCCTAATACAGGCATAGTATGTTTATATTCCATGCGCATCGGGCCTAAGACCGCAAGTCTGCCCAAAGATTTATCTTTCAAGCGATAACTCGAAACTACTAAAGAACAACCCTCCATCTCAGCGCAACCTAACTCTTCGCCAATATACACTCTTACTCTGTCAGTAAAATCCCTATTGATAATATTGAGTAAATATTGCTTATCTTCGATAATCTTAATTAAAAGGCGTATTTTTTGGTAATCCTGAAATTCCGGCTGGTTTAAAACAAGGCTTATTCCCTTATAAAAAAATTTACCCTGCCACTGCGGAATTGAAGTTATCCCCGCATAATGCGTAATGGCGGATATAATTTCCGTGGTCCTATCTAATACCTCCTCCACTCGATTGGTTCTTCTCTTATACTCTCTATCAATCCATTCTTTTTCTTCATCTAAAAGTTCGGTTTGTAAGAGCAGAAAATCTACATAGTAGCGATACCCCTTGTTTGTAGGAATCCTTCCTCCAGAAGTATAAAGATGAGTAAGGTAATTAGCCTCCTCTAATTCCGCAAATATATTTCTAATGGTAGCTGGGCTTAAGTCAAAATCTTTGGCAATATCGTCTGAGGCTACGGGTGTTGCCTCTTGAATATATTTATTTATGGCTGCGGCAAGAACTGCCCTTCTTCTGGATTCGTAATCAACCGTTCTTACCATAATCTTTCTCCTTCAATGAGCGCATAACTTACGGAGCACAAAGTGCGACGTAAGTTATTTGCGCGAATTAACCCCCACCGTTTTGTTTCGTTTTGCTTCGTCCCGCGAAATACAGAGCAAAAGCGAAACAAAACGAAACAGTGGGGGTAAATTCAGCCATCAAACTTACGTTCACTTCGTTCCGTAAGTTTGGGCTTCATTAACTTTCTTCACATTTTTTGCCGGCCGGCCTAAGAATCTTCCGGCAAGATTCTTAAACCATTCCGGATTATCGCTGACAAAGAATTCATGCCTGCCCTTACCCTTACTATTTAATAGGCCATCTGCGGCCAAAATCTTATTCACTTCCATAGCCACTTGTTTTGCCGAATCTATCAGGATAACATTTTTGCCCATTACACCACTAATAACCTTCTTAAGAAGTGGGTAGTGAGTGCAGCCTAAAATAAGAGTATCTACTCCAGCATCTTTTAACGGCTTTAAATAGTGTTTAGCTACGGTTAAAACCACATCCCCGTTTAACCAACCCTCTTCCACAAATGGAACGAATAAAGGACAAGCCACTGCCGTAATCTTTACTTTGGTATCAAGCTGTTTAATTTCATCTTCATAAGCCCGGCTCTTAATTGTGCCTTTAGTCCCGATTACTCCAATGCGTTTATTTTTAGTGGCAATTACCGCCTCCCTTGCCCCCGGGCTGATTACTCCTATGATAGGAACGCGAAAATGATTTTTAATCTCAGGCAGGGCAAGACTGGATACGGTATTACAAGCAATACAAATTAATTTTACGTCATACTTTAACAAAAAAAGGATATTCTCTATGGAGAAACGAATTACCGTTTCTTTTGATTTTATCCCGTAGGGGACACGCGCGGTATCGCCAAAATAAACTATATCCTCATAAGGCAGTTGACGAATTAGCTCTTTTACTACAGTCAGCCCCCCTACCCCTGAATCAAACACGCCTATCGGACTCATCCCGCACCTTCTCCCTTATTCAATGAACCCCGGGCATAATTACGTATGCCTTCCATAATACTTTGAGATAACTTCTCACGATAATCACTGCTTTTAAGCATCTGCTCTTCGTTTTGATTAGATAAAAAACCTACCTCAACCAATACCGCCGGTATTTGCGCCCCGCACAATACTTGATAACGGGCATTTTTTACGCCGATTACCATGACAGCTAAATTATCGTCTGCTGAACGACAAATAGCCCGGGATAATTCTATTGATTCTGCCCGGTTATAAGTATAAACCATATCCCAAAGTATGGCCTTTAAATCCTGTGACTGGCTGGCAAAACAAGAGCTATCCAAATTAAGATAGGTGTTCTTAGCGGAATAAGCAGCGCGCTTAGAATCGCTAACGCTAGTTGAAACATAATAAACCTCAAAACCATGCAAGCTTCTTGTCCGATTAGCGTTGGAATGGATACTTATAAAAAGGTCGGCCTTAGAATTGTTAGTTATATGAACCCTCGTCTCAAGAGGAATAAACTTATCTGAACTGCGAGTCATAACCACTTGGACACCCTCCGCCCTTAATCGGTTAGCCAAGCGCTTGGCAATATCCAGATTAACATCTTTCTCCCTTACCCCTCTCCTACCGATTGCCCCGGGGTCATTACCTCCGTGCCCGGCGTCAATAACAACTTTTTTGATTACCAAGGAAAGCGGGCCTGTTCTACGCATAGCGGTAATTTTGGCGGATTTGAATAAAATATCTAAAGTTTGCTCTTTAAATTGGCCGGGAACAACTACCGCCCCCTGATAGATATCCACCGGATGATTAAGTAATATTGCGCGCTGGTCAACCAGGATTAAATTATCGCCAACCTTCAAAGTTATACTATGGCTATCTTTAAAAAGATTGGCCGTTCGGGAAAAGGTATCATATTTTAAAGATATCCCCCTTAAGTCGCATAAAGGGGCAAGCGCGTAATAGATAGTGCCGTTTAAACTATAAACCCGTAATGGCTCTTTAACAGGTATCGTAACGCAGCCGCTTAGCATATAGCATATAGCAGATAGCATATAGCAATAAATAATTAATTTTGATAATTTTTTAATTTTTATCATTTTCATACTATTAGCGATATGCAATTTCACCGCTCTCCCATGAACATCATACTTAATTCGGAATTAAGTAATGTGTCCCCCGAATTAACGGAAAATATAAGACTAACCCTATCTTACCATATCCAATCAATAAAGAAAATCAAAAAATTAAAACGTCACAACTTTATCGTTTTCCTTAATAATTTCGTACATGTCTTTCATTGTGTTAATCGGGCACATTTCAGTACCTTCTGAAACTTTGGCTTTTGTAAGAATGAATTCCCTAGCCCTGGGGATGTCGTAACCATACCTCTTGAATAATCTTAATCTATCCTGATCCTGTTTTAATAAATTACCCATTTAATCCACCTTCTTGACAACTCCGCCTTCTATCTTCAACGCCTTGGCGTTTAATAGAACATCCGCGATCTTTTTATGGGCTGAGTTTATAATATTCCCGAAGGTCTGCCGGGAAATTCCCATTTTTTTGGCAGCATCTTTCTGATATAGCCCTTCCAAATCAGCAAGCCTGACTGCCTCTAGTCCGTCCAGCGTAAGATTTACCTCTTCAAGCATATCCAAAGGAATACCGCGAGGTTTAAAGTAATTCGTATCTGGGCTGCATCTTATTCTTCTACATCGACAAGGCCTGGGCATATACTTTCCTTTTAGTTATTGGCATATGCTAATAATATAACAAAACAT
>DCOU01000132.1:0-229 GCA_002322525.1 Candidatus Omnitrophica bacterium UBA1562
ATTTCCTGGTACTATCAAGGAAAAACTATGAGAAAACTATACAACTATCACAAACTCACCCCGCGGCTTCTCTTGTTTGAGCTCCTCTAAGATATCTTTTGCGCTGCCCCGTTTTATCTCTTCGAATTTTTTCGTCAGTTCCCTCAGCACAACTATTTCTCTGTCGCCAAAGGCCTCTTGAATATCCTGTAAGGTTTTAAGAATTCTGTGGCAGGATTCATAAAAGATT
>DCOU01000132.1:322-857 GCA_002322525.1 Candidatus Omnitrophica bacterium UBA1562
CAGTATAGCCGAGCCTAGAAATTTCTCTTAGACGGTTCTGCCTCGCCAAAGGCCCACGCGGTAGAAAACCTTCAAACATAAACTTATGCGCTGGTTTACCAGAAAGAACCAAGGCATTAATAAGTGCGGCCGGCCCGGGGATAAAGGTTGTCTCAATATTGTTTTTTATGGCTAAATTAATAATCTGGTAACCGGGGTCAAGTATACCCGGCGTACCGGCATCCGAAACCAAGGCAATGGATTTACCTTCTTTAAGCAGCTGGATAAGATATTGGCCTTTGGTGACTTTATTATGCTGAAAATAACTTGTGGTGGGAATTTTGATGCCGTAGTGGGATAATAAAATTTTTGTATGCCGTGTATCCTCGCAGGCAATCAGGTCAACGCTCTTTAAAACTTCGATAGCACGCACAGTGATATCTCTAAGGTTACCTATGGGCGTAGCCACGATATAAAGCATGTTCGTTATCGCAAATGGCCAATGGCAAATTGTAAAAACGATTTGCTATATTGCCTTGTAACTTAAATAAGGATT
>DCOU01000132.1:1027-7386 GCA_002322525.1 Candidatus Omnitrophica bacterium UBA1562
TTATTTAATTGACAGAGCACTATATGCTATTTAAGCGACCCTGACGGGATTTGAACCCGTGTCGAGAGCTTGAAAAGCTCTTGTCCTAGACCAGGCTAGACGACAGGGTCTCGTTATTGCTCTTCTTCCGCAATTACCTGCGCAACCGAAGACACTATATCCTTTTCTTTCTCGTTTAATTTGATCAACCGCACCCCTTGAGAAGAACGGCCGGTGGCGCGGATATCTTTAATCGGGCAGCGCAAAAACATTCCGTTTTGCGTAATCACCATTAACTCATCTTTATCGAAGACTGTCTTTAAGCTTACTGCGGGGCCGTTTTTCTTGGTAACTTTTATATTAATAATGCCTTTGCCGCCGCGGCGTTGAATACGGTATTGGCCTACGGCTGTGCGCTTGGCAAACCCCAGCTCCGTAACCGTCAACACAGTGCTATCTTTCTGCGGCGTTTCCATTGCAATAACCTGGTCACCTTTACGCAGAGAAATACCTTTTACTCCCTTGGCAGCCCTCCCCATATCGCGTACCTGGGATTCGGCAAACCTGATGGCTTTACCTAAACGCGTGGCGAGTAATAATTCCTGTTTTCCATCAGTAAGGCTTACCCCAATCAACTCATCGCCTTTTTCCAGGGTGATGCCGATAATGCCTCCTTTACGGGGATTGCTATATTCATCCAAACGCGTTTTTTTAATCAACCCTAATTTTGTGGCCATTACCAAAAAGTTATCGCCGGAAAAATCCTTTACCGGGATCGTGGCGCTTACCTTCTCATCAGAAACAAGCTGTAAAAGATTGACGATGGCCTTGCCTTTGGAAATGCGGCTTGCCTGCGGAATCTCATAAACCTTCAACCAATGAACCCGGCCTTTGTCGGTAAAGGCGAGGAGATAATCTTTGGTAGAAGCAACAAACAGGTGCTCAATGAAATCTTCTTCTCTGAGTTCTGCCCCTGTGGCGCCCTTGCCGCCACGCTTCTGCTTACGGTAGCTACTTACCGGCAGGCGCTTTATATAACCACCATGGCTGACTGTAACCACCACATCTTCCTCGGCAATCAGGTCCTTTATCTCTAATTCTTCGACTTCACCGACAATTTCGGTTCGGCGCTCATCGCCGTATTTCTTCTTAAGCTCCTCCAATTCGTCTTTAATAATCGCCTCTATTTTCTTTTCAGAAGCCAGTATTGCTTTACATAACTCAATCTTTTTAAGCAACTCTGCATATTCCGCGTCGAGCTTATCGCGCTCAAGGGCGGTCAGCCGCTGCAGCTGCATTTCCAATATTGCCTGCGCCTGCACATCGGAAAGCCCGAATTCCTTCATCAAATTTTCTTTGGCAACCTGAACACTCTTTGAGGTTTTGATTACTTTGATAACACGGTCGATAAACTTCAGGGCAATCTTAAGGCCATCCAAAATATGCGCCCGCTTCTGGGCTTTATCCAGTTCAAACTGGGTGCGCCGGCGGATAATTACCCTGCGGTGGTCAATATAACAATCCAGGGCCTGGCGTAAATTCAAAACACGCGGCCGGTTATCGACCAGCGCCAACATTATAATTCCAAAGGTACCCTCAAGCTGGGTATGTTTAAACAGCTGGTTAAGGACAATCTGCGCCTCGGTATCGCGCTTAAGCTCAAATACAATGCGCATCCCTTCTTTATCGGATTCATCGCGGATATCAGAAATTCCCTCTATCTTTTTCTCGTCGACAAGGCCAGCGATATTTTCTATAATTGAGGTTTTCTGCACCTGATAAGGAATCTCGGTTACGACAATTAAATCCTTGCCGCCTTTTTGATGCTCGATGGTCGCGCGGGCACGTACGGTAAGCTTGCCTTTTCCGGTAAAATACGCATCTTTTATGCCGCCCCTTCCGCAGATAATTCCCGCCGTTGGAAAATCCGGCCCTTTTATATAGCGCATCACGTCTTTGATTTCAGCTTCGGGATGATCCAAGAGATAAATAATAGCATCAGCCACTTCATTTAAATTATGCGGCGGAATATTGGTAGCCATTCCCACGGCAATCCCGCTTGAGCCATTTATCAAAAGATTGGGCAATGCTACAGGTAATAACAGGGGTTCTTGTAATGACGCATCAAAGTTAGGCCCAAAATTTACCGTATCCTTATCAATATCGGCCAGCATCTCATCGGAAATCGGGGCGAGCCGCGCCTCTGTATTATGGCTAATAAATCCGTTTGAAACAAACGAGTGACAACGACTATCTACCCTCAAAGAATAAACTTTCTCTTTTCCGGCGCGAGTAACCGAAACAATTTTATCGAATAAATAATAATTCTTAAGCAGCATCTGGATGAAATTTAGATCCCGATAGTCCAATAAGCCCGTTAGCCGATTATAATATTTTTCGAGTTTCGGGTACCTGTCTAAATTGTGCTTCAGGAGCCAATTTTTATTATTCCAATTTAATGTGTCTTTTATATATTTGTTTCTTAAATAGGCGCTTAAATACGGAATGTAGTCGGTCTTCGGCATTGCTTTTCTATCTATGTTGATCTGTGAAAACTTTTCAAGCCTAGCAACTTTTTCTTTTGTCAAAAACCCGATATTGTCTTTAAAACAATTTATATTGTCTACTCCTCTAATAAAAAGTTTATATTCTCTCTTTCTTTTATTGTTATGCCATAGAGTAGAAATTATGCCAAACCTCAAAAGAATAACTTGAATTTCTTTAAGCAATAATTCGCTGGAGGAAGCACAGTCTATGATAGGCGTTCTCCCACTGAGGTAAATACTGCCGTCTCCCTCAAAAAATCCTCTCAAAAATGCCCCCATAGATTTCTTAGCGGCGTGAAACATAATTTTAGGTATGCTTTTTTTATGGGAAGTAATATTGTTCAGCCCTAGGCCCTTTAGAAATTTAACAATATATGCGGAGCAAATCTCAAAATAGGAACAGTCTTTCTTGCCGTAACTTAACGGTCCTCTTTTTTGTTCATAAATTGCACACCCAGGGAAAATCTTTTTGAATGCATGCCGAAATGTATCTAGAAATTCTGCATCCGTGTTACAAAATCCTATCTTGTAAGTCCTATTTTTTTTACTTATGGATATATAACCTTCCGCCAGAATCGCTCCCATTAGAAAAGACAAATCTGCGCTTAAGCGCGGAGGCAGTGGATAAACTCTGGCGTGAGAATACTTATGATTCTTTACTATTTTGGGAAAATATGGCTTTAGGATCGGCTCCTGCGAAGGCCAAAGACCATCGCTTCTATCGATAACAGCAAAATCCCCTTTTTTTAGATCTTTCATTAATTTC
The DNA here is from genome assembly GCA_002322525.1 of Candidatus Omnitrophica bacterium UBA1562. Taxonomy (GTDB): domain Bacteria; phylum Omnitrophota; class Gorgyraeia; order Gygaellales; family Profunditerraquicolaceae; genus UBA1562. The sequence continues at coordinate 4,319 of DCOU01000132.1, forward strand.
CAAGTAAAGGCGGGTTTGCCCTTGTTATCTTTTTGAAGGATTAAAATAGGATGATTTAATGTCCCTCTTAACTCATAGCCTTTAAATGTTTTGGTTTTTAAAATGGGACGCATGCCAGAATCAAACCATTTAGAAGCTGCATTTATCTTTTTCCCCAAAGATAAAACTTTTAACGAAATGTCTTCTTTATCAGAAATCTCATCAATTCTTTCCAGGCAGCGGTTAGTAACAACAAAAGTACCGCCAGTAACGCAATATCTCATCGCCGCAGCAACGTCCCCGTCGATTGATCCAAAATTCCCCTGCCCCTCCACTAACGGATATCGCAGTGAAAAATCCTGCGCCATTCTTACCAAGCTATCGTAAACCGCCACATCGCCGTGAGGATGATATTTTCCCAAAATTTCGCCCACGATGCGTGCGCATTTCTTATAAGGTTTGGTATGCTCAAGACCCAGTTCGTGCATGGCAAAGAGGGCGCGTCGATGCACCGGCTTTAGGCCATCGCGGGCATCGGGCAGGGCCCTACCTACAATTACGCTCATCGCGTAATTAAGGTAAGAATCCTTTACTTCTTCTTCGATATAAACCGGGACTATTTTTTCGTTTCTGGTGTACATGTTATACGTCTAGATTCTTGACTTGATGCGCGTAATCTTCAATAAATTGTCGGCGCGGTTCAACCTGATCACCCATCAACACTGTAAACATCTTATCCGCTTCCACTACATCTTCCAGAGTAACTTGCAAAATTGTGCGTTTTTCTGGGTCCATGGTAGTTTCCCAGAGCTGCTGAGGATTCATTTCCCCTAAACCTTTATACCTTTGTATATGCATACCTTTAGTGGCTGCTTCCTTGATATAAGTCAAAACCTCTTTTAAGGAAAAGATGTCTTTGGATTCTTTTTCATTGGTAATGCGATATAAGGCTTTTAGCTTAATTTTATTTGCCTCTTTTACTGAAATATCCTTAGGCGCTTCGGGACAGTAGGTGGTTATGCCCAAGCCTAATTTTTCAATTTTAACTACAATCTGCTCTATTTCGGGGGCTTCAAAGAGTTCTAATACATCCAGTTCTGCTTCTTTACCTTCCTTGTTTGTAAGGATAGCTAGCTCCTTATCAGAATAGAGAAATAACTCTTTCCCCTCCACTTTTACCCTATAAATTGGCATTTTTTTGGTCTTTGGGTGCCTAAAACTGAAGTATTTTGCAAAATCTACTCCCTTTTTCTCTAAATTCCTCGCTAACTTCTCTAATTCCACCAATAAATGCAATAAATCCTTAAATTGGTTGTCAGTAAAGGTTTGTTTGTCTTTTAAGCGCGCAAACTTATGGCCTTCCCGGCCCAAATCTAAAAGCATATCATCCATCTGCTGTTCGGTCTGAATATACTCCTCCCGATTGCCTCGTTTTATTTTATAAAGTGGGGGTTGCGCTATATAAACATGCCCCTCTTCAATCAGCTTGGGCATATGGCGATATAGAAGCGTCAACAGCAGGGTGCGGATATGGGATCCGTCGATATCGGCGTCGCAGAGGATTATAATTTTATGATAACGCAATTTACTCATATCAAATTCATCGCCTACGCTTGTGCCCAGAGCAGTAATAATTATGCGAATTTCTTCATTAGACAATATCTTATCAAGCCTTGCTTTTTCTACATTAAGAATTTTACCTTTGAGTGGTAAAATCGCTTGGAATCGTCGATCTCGCGCTTGTTTGCCCGAGCCCCCGGCCGAATCTCCCTCGACCAGAAACACTTCACACAAAGCGGGATCTCTTTCTGAGCAATCAGCTAATTTGCCCGGAAGGCCTGCGCCTTCGAGAGCGCCTTTTCTGCGAGTAAGCTCTCTGGCTTTACGCGCTGCTTCGCGCGCGCGCGAAGCAACAATTACTTTATCAACTATCTTATTTGCAACTGAGGGGTTCTCCTCAAAATACGACGAGAGCGCATCGAAGCCTGCCGAAGCAACTATGCCTTCGACTTCAGAATTGCCTAATTTAGTTTTGGTCTGGCCTTCAAATTGCGGGCCAGGAACCTTAACGCTAATAACTGCGGTTAAACCCTCGCGCGCATCTTCGCCGGTAATGGCAATTTCATCCTTGATTAAATTTTTGGATTTGGCGTATTGATTGATGGCACGCGTAAGCGCTGACCGAAAGCCGGATAAATGCGTTCCGCCCTCAATGGTGTTAATATTATTGGCGAATGAATACATAGTCTCAGCATAACCGTCGTTATACTGCAGGGCACCCTCCATGATTACCTCATCCTGGGTCTTCTGGTAATAAATTGCCTTGCTGTGTAAGGGGTTCTTATTTTTATTCAAATAGTTTACAAATGAAACAATCCCGCCGCCAAACTCAAAAACATTTTCTTTATCCGTGCGCTCATCGGTAAGTTTTATCCTTAAGCCCTTATTTAAAAAGGCGAGTTCCCTTAGCCGCTGGGCTAATGTATCGTAAGAAAAGTCGATTTTATTAAAAATAGACTTGTCGGGTTTAAAGGTAACCTTGGTGCCGGTGGCGGTGGATTTACCGATAACCGTGAGTTTGCTGACGGTTTTTCCGCGCTCATAGCGCTGGTGGTAAATTTTACCGTCGCGCTTAACCTCTACCTCCAGCCAATCTGAAAGCGCATTGACTACGCTGACACCTACGCCATGTAAACCGCCGGATACTTTATACACGCGATGATCAAATTTTCCTCCTGCATGCAGCTTAGTTAAAGCAACCTCAACCGCTGGCTTCTTCTCGGTCTTATGCATATCCACTGGAATGCCCCGGCCATTATCCACCACGCTTACGCTATTATCCGGCCGAATAGTCACAGCTATATTGTCGCCATAACCTGCCATGAATTCGTCGGCCGAATTATCCACCACTTCATAGACCATATGGTGCAGGCCGCGCGCTGATGTATCGCCGATATACATTGCAGGCCTGCGCCTGACTGCCTCAATGCCCTCCAGGACCTGAATGGTGGTGGCGTCGTAGGTTTTATCTTTGGCTGGCTCCCTCGACACGTTGCTTGGCTTATCCGGTTTTACTGTTTTCTTGGGCG
>DCOU01000055.1 GCA_002322525.1 Candidatus Omnitrophica bacterium UBA1562
GACCTTTGTGCTTGATTTCTATACCAATATGGAGGCCATGGATGCCTATGCCTTCGGAAACAAAAAGGCATTAGAAAGGCAGCTTAGAGATTATCAGAGAAGACAGGCTAGACCCCCCGCCGCGCCGCAGGCCAGCTTCGGCATGCTCTACGCAAACGGACTTTCTGTTTTGGGCTTATTTGGCTATCTTTGGGGCTGGCCAGGATGGTTAGCAGGCGGGCTGATGCTAATTGGTTTCTTGGTGTCGATGATGGTGGCGCAGAGAAAAACACCCGTCCGAAAAATACAAGCCAGCCCCTCCGCCGCGCCGAAAGCCGAACCCGTAGTAAGAAAAGTCTCTGTACTAAGAAAAACTGCAGGGCAACTAGTGGCAGGTATTGGAGGGGGCTCTTCTTTTTCAGGAAGACAGATGGAGAAGTTGTTGCAGGCCCAGATAGGATTTGATAGAGACCAAAATTTTGACGGAGATACAGATGCGACCCGTGCCTGGGTTACAAACGAGAAGGGATTAGCTCAAGCAACAGCCAAAGTAGTCGGCAATACCTCCCCAAAGAGTATCTTCTTTGGCGTAGGGGCTTCAGGGTGGCATATTGAAAATATGATAGCCCAGGCACAGGGTAGATTTTCAGTAGCTCTCCTGGTTAATATAAATAATCTTCCCGTCTTTCTTCTAAGATTAAGAAGGGCAATAATGACAATGCCTGAGGCAGACACATTTGAGGGATTTCTGGATTTATTATTTAGCTATAAAAAACACTACAAAAGTATGCAAGGTTTCAAGGGACAGGCGTTCATCAACTATAATATATCTCCTGAGTTATGGGAAAGAAAAGAAATGCGTGATGAGTTCTCTCCGGAAGAGATAATTACTTTAAAGAAAGCGCTTATAGATGAAAGGTCAGCATCAGGCAAAGATTTTTGGGAATTAGTGCATAATGGCCTTGAAGAAAACTATCCTTATTTAAGAGACGTTTTTAGAGAAGACAGGGTAGCTATAGTTGAGGGCGATTTGCTTGATAAAAGGACAATGGCGCTCGTTGCACTAGCCATGAAACATCTTATAGATTTAGGGATAGCCACTACAACAAGAATGATATATTTTTCAAATATAGCGTATTTACCCGATATTATCCCCAATGGTTCTGGCAGGGCATTGACTGTATTTAGAGAAACTCCGATTTTTAGAGAAGTAATACTTGATAGTGTTCCTATCATAGTCTCCCCTTGCTTTGTAGCATCTGTTTTACCATTTGGTGAATTTCTGCTTGAGATAGGACACAATTTTGAATTCATCGAATCTGCTATGAAACGACTTTCCTCCGAGGCGCGATGGGAAGAATTAAGAATGCTTATCTTAAGGATTAAGCAGACTTTCAAGAATAGAGACGATACTGATCGCCTTAAGTTTTTAACTATATTATCCAACATTGACAGGAGTGTTCCGGGAGGCATTTTATCCCGTGTAATAGTTAGGGATGGGATGTCCTTCGATTCCCTGGCATTGGGATTGGTTCATTTTGAAATATCTCTTATGGTCAAGGGGGCAGAAGAGGTATTTGGCTGGCTGGATGCGGAATCATATGAAAAGGCAGTAAAGTTAAGAGGTAGAATCGAAAAGATGCATAAGAGGTTTAAGGAATATCCTACGCTAGCGCAGTTACTTTTAATACGTTTTTTAAGAATCCTGATGAAGGGAAGCGCTGAAGATATTATACAGGTTAAAAGAGTGCTTCTGCGTCAACGTTGGGGGGATGATCTCCGGAGATTTAAAAAAGCGTTCGGCGAGGTATCATTCAGGAAAATGACTAGGAGCAAACTTATTAGATGGATGAAATATATGCTAAGAGAGCTTAGGGGCCTGGAAGAAGTTGATTGGCTTTTTGAAAATCTTAAAGAGAGAGATTCTATGCCTATAGATGAAGTGGTGGATTTGATTGAGATGATGACAATATATGAGCGCGAATATATAACTGATAAATTCACTGTTTTTAGAGTAGTTATATCGCCAAAAGAATGGGCGTGTCTAATTGCTCAGCTTATAGTTGACAATGCAACTAAATATTGCTCCGAGTATTCTATTTTGATGTGTGGTATTGAGATAAAACAAAATCCTGACCAAGCGATTGATAGAATTGCTGAGTTTTTAGTTTCGTTATTGGAGGAAAACGCACCTTCTTTCCTTATGGAGGAAGGAATATTCAGTCAATTAATCCTTCGTAAGATTATTGCTATTCAAGTCGCTGCTGCCGTATCAACCAAGACTGATACAGCGCCCGTTGCTAGAGATGCTGAGGCTTTGGCGTCAGAAGAAGAGAGCAGGGCGTTATTGTCAGGAATTTTTGGCGAGAGTAGTAAAGCACTGCAATTAATGCTAGATGAGTTTAAGAATCGGAGGCTGACAAAATTTGGCCTGTGGCTGTTGAGTCATTTTAACATACTTAAATTTTATGCTCAGCGATACGAGGGAAGAATTGATCTCTTCAAAAGAGATCCCGATCTTTTATCCAGTGAAAGCATAGTTTCAGATATCTTTGGCATAATGCAAGGTTACCAGATATTATATACCGCGCTTTTAGCTTCGGGTAAAGATAGAAATAGGATTGAACGGGTATTGGAGTTAGGCCCATACGATTTTGATTACGCTAGTTTTTATCAAAACGGGCTGCCGAATCTGGAGTTAGTGGTAGCGATGGATAATTGTGACAAGGGCTTATTGGATTCCGAGGACGTTATGGAAAATTTAAGAGCTCTTGGCGTTAATATGGATAAATTCCGCATTATTATAGACGAAGAAAAAGGCGATATGCGGAATTTAGACAATAATGATGCTATAGGAGAAGGAACCTTTGACCTTATATCCTTGCTGCATCCAGAGGTATTCGGCATTAAACAAAGCCATAAAAAAAGAGTGCTCGAGAAAATGGGAGATGCTCCAAAAATATTTAGAGGTATCTTAAGTCGGATGCATGTTGGCACCATTTTACTTATTTCATTTTACGGTGATGATTTTGATAATATTGTCGCACAATTAGGACGGAATCCGTTTGAGGAAGCAGGCTTTAGAAAGATAAAAGATTTTAACCAGATGGGTAGCGATGCCCGCTCAAAAGATGAGGTTATATTCTTAGCAGATAAAAAAGCGGTTGAGGCGATAATTGAAATATTGCAACCCGTTCCAGTGCTGGCCAAGCTATTATATCCTGCTGACATTGAACGCTTAGAAAAAGCATTAGTAGTCGCAGTAGAAGAGATTCTGCGCCAGTGGCGTGAGAAAACTAAAGACAGCCCGCAATTTGAAGAGATCTCACTTACAGATGTTGGAATGGCTATTGACCAGGCCAGGCAAAGCGAGCCTTTATTTTACTATGTAGAAAAACCGTATGATGCTGAATTATTATTTAAGATAGCTTCTCGCCTAAAAGCGCCGCTTGATGTTAAAATTAGAGAAAATCTCCAGGTGCCCTTTGATATATTAGAAAAAGTTCGTCATCCCAGCCCGGCGTCTAGTTTTGGCGAAGCCTCAATGATCCTTACGGCGTTTGATATATTATCTGGTGTTGATTTTGGACTACTTAAATTTATTATTCAGCGTTTAGCTGCGGAAATGGAATCAGCCAATCCTGAAGAAAAGACGCGAATTGAAGCATTTATAAGACTTTATCTAAACCTCCAACTGGATAAATTCGGGGATCTCATTCTCGGATTTATTGACCGGGTAATTAACCAATATATTGACAAAGGGTATAGTGCTGTATTTATCGGAAGGGGAAGCGAGCAGTTACAAATGCTGGTTGAAATGAGGTTGCAGGCCCGCAAAAAGCCATCCGCAGAAAGACCACGCATGGTGTATGTGTCTTTTGTCATGCACGAGACCTGTGATGACGAGGCGATTCGTTCTTATTTGGAGAAGGAGGGGGTATTAACTTTAGAGAAAGTGGTATTCGTTGATACCGGCTTTAACGGGACGGTAGTAAACAGGTTAATAAACCTTATGCCAGAACCAAAACGTAGTAAGGTAGAAGGGTTCTTGTTATATTTGAACCCAGAGGCCCACCAAAAAGCAAAAGCCGCGGATATAACAATAAAAGGTTGGAATATTGAAAACCATTTTCCTGCTATTTCACTAAAAGCATTGCTTTGTTCGCGGGCCGTTAACTTCCTTGATAAAATTCTAGGAAAGGAGTATGAGTATGCCCTGTTTTTATCCGAAGGGCAACCCGTTCTTTTTACAACTTCTACCCCAAGTTTTCACAGAGTTTCCAACAGCGTCATCGCTGAATGGCTAGAAAAGCAACCCTTGAATAGGAAGGTAATTACCAAGGATGTTTCTGGAGAATCTGTTAAGGTGTGGGTATATGTGAATGGGCCGCTTCAGGATAGGTTAGGGCAGATGCCGTTTGCTCGAGATGCAAGGACAATGGAAGAACTTCTTAAATCTTTAGAACTCTGGGAGCATCATGAGAGGCTTCAGGTCGTAGTTAATGGAGACTTGATGGGAGCTTATGACCAGCCGCTACCTGAGGGAGCAATAATAGAAGTATTTCTGCAGGATGGTATAATTCGTAGCGCGCAGGAAGGATTACCCCAAGAGCGAATCGCTACAATCAGGAATCAGGTGTTTCAACTCGCGCGAGAGGTCGTAGAAGGACTCCCGATTAGCGTGTGGCTATACGGAAGTTTTGCAAAGACTCAGGCAAGCTATGATTTCTGGAGAGACCGCGTTACACCCGATTCTGACTCTGACGTTGATTTAATGATATTAGGAGAACCGGATATAACCAGCCGTTTCATTGAGAGACTTAAAGCTAGTTGTCCGAAAGAAGATTTTCCGGAAATTAAATTCTATGAAGTTCGTTCTCGTCGCGCGTTAGCTTCCCTCGTTTTAACTTTCGCCGGATTAAGATTAGAAGCTATTGAGGCTCATGTAGCTGCCGCAGCTGTTCCTGAAGAAGCGGTTGTTGCAGCAGCTGATGAAGCTATTCCGCTTCCTGGGCCGAGCAGTGTTACCTTAAGCCCAGGCCAGGTTCAGCCAACCCGAATTGTTGACCGCATTAACGCAGAAAGCGCCTATCTTGCTGCAGGAACCTTAGCCTCAAGCGCTCTTATTCTGGCCTTTTTTTCTCCTGTTAGCGCAGCAGCGGCATTAGTTGCCAGCGGCTTATTATATCTTTTGGGTGTTTCTTTAAGGCTTAAGGCCCAGGTGCGCATACATCCTATCCGCGCCGGGCCTCAAGAAAAACTGGTTCTTCTCCTGCATAAACTCTTAGGCATCGGAAAACCCCACTCCCTCATCTTAGCCTTCCATATCTTTGCCTCTTCCACCAATGAGCCTTCAGTCTTTACCTATACTGATAGCAAAGGAAACATCCGCGCCAACTTTAAAAACATTGCCTTATACCCTGAGTACCTGCAGGTATTCTTTTTCCTGCATGAGTTAGGGCATAGCATTTTAAGGAAATTAGGCTTATCTTTTGGCTTTGCCTTAAACGAAACCCTTGCCTTTATCTTTGCCTTTTCGCTCCTACCTTTAGGGACGGTTCTCAATTACGGTTGGAAGTGTCTCCAGCCGTCCCTGAGCTTTTTTATTTTACGATTTGCGAAAGCGCTTTCCAAAAAGATAAAGCCGTTATTAGCAATAATCAGACCTTCCGTGGCAGGTTGGTGGTTGGTACCATTAGCGGTAGCGGCTTTAATAATTTTTGTAACTCTAAGACTGCAGCTGGGGCTTGGCGCTGTAGGCCAGTATGGTGTATTTATGGTTATATTGCTCGGGCTTATGAGTGAACCGGATTGGCTAAAGAAATTAAGGGCGCTAGCTGAAGAAAAAGAAGATACTTATCATCGCCTCGCAGAGTCTTTTGGAGGATATCCGGATACAGTAGAAGATGCGAGAAAAGACGCGGCTGCTGCTAGGCAAACATATGAGAGAGGGGTAGGCCGATGGAGCTATACAAGAAGGCCTCTATCGTCAGAATTACCTTCTAACGATAGGTTTCTAGACAGAATCCCACAGCTTTTAGAAAAGTCAGGACGCATTATTCTTGTTTTGGGCCTCCTTGCTATTTTCTCATTGTTTGTATATTGGCTTGTTCTTACCGTTGAGTTGGAAATAATCTTTCCATTCAAGTTTTGGATCTTGACCCATAGGCAAGAGGTAATTAACAGCTTGTTAAAGAATCCGGCCTTTTGGTTTGGGGGTAACAGCGTAGCTTCGATTGCATGCGGATTTTTAGGCATACGGTCAATTGCCAAGAAGCACCAAAAAATAGGAATAGCCGCTTTATTAATTGCATTGATATCAGCAATAGTGGCTATAACTAATCTTGCTACCTTATGGTCTACTTTAAATGATATATTTAGAAACGCTCTTTCCGTACTTGGTTTACCTGTAGCAGCCACAGCCAGCTTCCATAGAGGCGGGGTAGGTTTACTCCTGAGCAGCTTCTTTTTGATGGCTTGGCAGAGCACGTTAGGTAAATTTCCCATATCCTCTCGGCATAAGAGGGGGAAGGAAGGGCATCTTACAGGATCTTTTATTGGTATAGCCGAGATGGCAAAAGAAGAAAAATTGAAAAGACAGCTATTAATGTTAATAGAACACCAGTTAACCTCTCCGAGATTAATTCATCAGGATGACTTGGATTTTATAGAAGGGCTTGGCATTAATATCAGAGATTCCGGTGCCCTTAAAGATTTTCTTGAGAGCGAAGACGGGCTATATTCCGGCGCCTTGGAACTTATTTTCGCACCAGAAGAGAATGATGCCTTAGAGTTAATTAAAATTGCTGAGCAGTTAGGTTTATCTGAGGCAGAAGAGAATGAATTAATTAAACAATTGGCTGGGAAAAAACTAAGAGGTACCCCCGTAATCCCTGCCAGAGGATTTACAGCCAATATTGAGTTAACTGAGTCCAATATACGAAGATATGTCAGACTGTTGAGGCTGAGAAACAAACTGCCACAGCAGTTAAGGAGAATTGTTGAAGAAAATATTCCGAAAGACCAGAAGACAAAGGTTATTAGAATCCTGCGTCCTTTGAAAGACTGGGATGAGGAAAAGATTGACTTTATGGAGAAGTTCTTCGGGCAGGCAGATATTTCTGATGAGAGATTCTATCCGGCATTACAATATTTGATTTGGATTTTATATACAAGAGGTGTTAAAAACACTCGCGAGTCTTTAAGAGAAAGAAAGGCAGAATGCAAAGGGGCCATCTTTCGCTCTATAGAGGGTGAGAGACGGACCATACCCTATGAAGGATTTACTGGTTTTGTAAAGATACGCATAAATCCTGATGAACAACTTAGGGAGTTAAATATAATTGACTTCTTGTTAGGTATTCCTGAGGTTGTAGGTATGGAGTATTTTTATAATGTCATCAGTGACGAAGAAGATTTCATGGCGATGGATATTACTGTATTGGACGACGGCCAAGTTGCGAAATTAAAAGAATTAACTTATATAGGCCACAGTAGATTATCCATAGGAGGCGTAGCTTTAGACTTAAGTGCGCCCCCTGCGCTAACTGCGCCGGCAGCCAAATCCGCCATCACCTGGGTGAATATCGCGCTAGCAGGGGCGTTGATTGTGGGGCTTTCCCTCTTATATGCAGTTGGTATTTTGCCCCAAGAGGGCCTCGCCATTATCAGGCCTCAGCCAGACCTGTTACGCTACATATACTTTACGAGCTTCTTGATTATTGGGGCGCTGGCCGCTGGGCTTTGGCATATCATAGGGCACTTAGCAGAGGTATTTTTAAAGACCAGCCGTTTTTCCCTTAAGGATATCTATATTGAAGTGGGAGAAGGCAATTTTATAAAAAGATTATTTACCGGCAGGATAGCGGAGAAAGGATCGGGCGGCTTATCCGGCATTATCGCCAGTTCTCTCGCCGCTTTTATCTTGGCGCTACTTTTACATAACTACCCCCAATATTCTGCCCTAATAATTCCTTTTATATCTATTAATGACATATTCTCCCTGTCGGTTATAGATTGGATGAATGTGCTGGGCAAGAGAGATTACGCGGAAACCATGCCCGCCCTTAAATTTCTCAGCCTAATTTTATTGTTATCCGGAACCTGGTTTGTCTATGCGGTTTCTGCGGGGTTTTCAATCTATCAGGTTGTCTTAATTTCACAGACTATCTATATCGGCGGGTTAATATTATCCTTTACGCCGCTTAATCCATTTATCAACAGTCAATTGCAATATGTCCTTCGTACGCCTTGCGTGATTGCACCCGATGCTTTTTCTGCGGTGTTAGAGAGGCAAGAGTGGAAAAGTTTCAGTAACAACCATTGGATGCACCGTATTTTTAATCACCCCTTTTACTATTTCTTTACTTTACCGATAATACCTCAAGCTATCAAGGAATGGGCGAGGCGCGCTTATACCGAGGAAAATAACAAAGCCCACCAGATTATTGCCTCAAGTGTTTTCTCTCTTAAAACCAGAGAATGGGTTGAGAGTTTTCTCCTTGGGACATTTTTTCAACAACAATCAATAAAACTTATCCTGGATGAACTATCCAAAGAATTGCCCCTAAGTAAAACTAAATTAAATACCTCTATTTTGCTGGACTCACTTAGCTTATTGCGTCCGAAGTTATTCTTTTTTACCGCACTCATTGTCAGCGCTATTTATATAAGCTTTCCTTCACTCACGGTGTCTATTATCGGTATGGGCGTGGTAGTTTTAATGAGCATCGCGATATTCTTATATGGCAGTTATCTGCGCAAGAGGATTGTAGGCCGGGGGTTTGGAAGCCAGTACGCCTACCTCAAACAATATTTTCCTCCAGGAGCCAGTACGCCCTTGCTGAGTAAGGCATTTCGGTTTCTGGTCCAAAGGTCCAGCCTTTCCATCGAAAGCCCCAGTTTCTTCAGGGACAGCGGAAGTCTTAGTCTACTTCATGGGATAGATACTGCAATAAGACTGGCTAAAAGGATAAGGCAGGTGAGAGAAGAAAATGGGGCGCTTATCTGGCTTACGCAAGAGACCGCTGAG
>DCOU01000133.1:0-1791 GCA_002322525.1 Candidatus Omnitrophica bacterium UBA1562
GGACAGCCCCACGTTTCTATTTTTCAAAAATTGAGCACCTTAAGCTTTTATCTAGCGGAATACTTTACGCAAAGCGCAAAGTATTAGAAGCGGCTACTATTCCCATTTAACTATAGTTTAGGAAACCCGGGTGGTGAAGGAAAATTGTGTTGTGTCGGCGCGCCTCTACAATATCGGCATAGGCCACGTGCTCTTCGTGTTCTTCTTCAGAAATTCTTCTATTGCAAGATTCACAATGAAATTCCTCGGTATCTTCGATGTCTTTAGAATCTCTGTTTTCCTGCCCAAATAACCATGCCCAAAATCCTGCCCAGAAAGCGGTGTTTATCTCTTCAAAGCTTAAATAACGTCTATTATTTTACGCTATTATTTTTGCATCTGACTTCTTCGCGACCAAATCTCAGCCAATATTGAGGCAGTAATTATGCACCAGGTGGCAAATAAGGCATTTGGGATGGCGCTACGGCTAGAAAAGTGTTTGAGGGCAAGCACTGCTCCTAAGCCGGCATTCTGCATACCAACTTCAAAGGAAAGTGTTCGGCAACGCCTCTGGTCAAAACCATAGAGCTTTCCTGCGCCATATCCCAAGATAAGGCCAAAAAAGTTGTGTAAAAATACTGCCAGAAAAATCACCAAGGTTATATTTACTAAATAATTTTTATTTAACGCCACCACTAAACCGCAGATAAAGGCAATAAATAGCGTAGAGAAGGCAGGAAAAATCTTAATAACCTTTCCCAATCTTTCTTTAAAAATATGTTTTATCCCTATCCCTAAAACAAGAGGTAGTATTACCATTTTAATAATACTCAAAAATAAGGGTAAAAATTTTATCTCTATAAATGTATGCCCGAATATGTAAGTAAAGGTAGGAGTAAGCACGGGAGATAAAAATGTAGAAGTGGTAGTTAAGGCAATAGAATACGCGACATCCACCTTGGCTAAATATGAAATCACATTAGAGGCCATGGCGCCGGGAACTGCGCCCACCAAAATCACCCCCAGACCAAGTTCTGGAGGAAGTCTTAATAGTTTAACAATGCCAAAACCCAAAGCAGGCATAATCCCGAATTGGGCCAACGTTCCTAAAAGTATAGCCTGCGGTTTCTTAAATACCCAAGCAAAATCCCCTAAAGAAAGAACTGCTCCGATACCAAACATAGTAAAGGAAAATAACCATTCTGTATAATCCTTAAAAACCAAGAGCGCCTTTGGCCAAAAAAATCCTACTGCCACGGCCAAAATCACCCAGAGCATCAAGAGGTGCGTAAACCAATCAAAGAATTTGTTAAGCATTTTTATCTTTCTATTTTTCGAAGATTAGAAGCGTCCCACATTTTTTCCAATTGGTTAATAGATTTTGTCAATAAAAAATAGTATCTATCTCTATTTTCTCGTTACTGTTATTTTATCTCCTGATTTGGTATTCTTCAGAATAGATACATCTCCTAAAGCTTTGCCTACGATATTTACCTCTGATGCGGGCCTTGGTTTATTGGTGGTACTTACGGGAGTCCTTCCAAAAAAAATGCATAAGCAATTACCTTCCGGCCAATAAGCAATATCGCCTACCTCTACATCTAAAGTGGAATTTTCAGGCTTTAAACTAATCGGAATTTGAAAATATATCTCCTCACCCCAAGTATTTACTTTTGCCTCAAGGGGCAGTTTTTCATAAATCTTTTGGGCAGTTTGAGAATTATTAAGCTCGCCTTCCATGGTTACCTTGGAGGTTTTAAAAATAATCTTCGTATTTTTCATTTAAAATATTAGGCTGTCACGAAACTCGTG
>DCOU01000133.1:1959-3002 GCA_002322525.1 Candidatus Omnitrophica bacterium UBA1562
TGTGACGCCCTATTTAAAATATCTATAAGGAGCTTTTTTATATTATCGCTTTTGCCAATTTCTTACCCAGTTCTTTTGCCTTTTCTAAGTCCTCTTTCTTGGGTCTGCCTTCCACAAGCAGAGGTTTAGCAATCTGTCTTAATTTAAATCTCTCTGCCATCTTCTCTAAGCTTGTGACTGCCTTTCCGCCTCCACCGTGACTAACAAAACAAACATAGGCTCGATTGGTGATCTTGCCTTCAGAAGGATAACAAGTCCTGTCAAAGAAATCCTTTAATGCACCTGCCATATAACTAAAATAATCCGGAGTTCCAAAGCAATAGCCATCAGAAGATAACAAATCCGCTAAATCTGCCTCTGATGCCTTTTTTAATATTACCTCTATACCACAAGACTCTAAACCTTCCTTGACAGCCAAGGCCAATTTTTCTGTATTTCCTGTCTGGGTATGATAAACAACTAAAACTTTAGCCATTTTTATTCCTCCATCCCTCATACATTACAATTTCTACGAGGCTTAATCTGTCCTTATGGCTTGGGCAAGGTTTATCCGGATATCCTAAGGCCAACAGTTCCACTACTCGGATATCTTTAGGGATGCCCAAAATCTCCTTAACCTGATCTTCATAAAAAGCCCCGATCCAACAAGTTCCTAACTCTTCTTCAGTTGCCTTAAGCGCCATATGCTCAATGGCAATAGCCACATCAATGGAATAACACAATTGGCCGCAGGTCATTTTATGGTTATCGGTCTGGGCACAACAGGCAATTACAACCGGTGCCTGGCCAACAAAGGCCTGGTTTTTGGCTGCCTTCATAAGGCGCTGCCGGGTATTTTTATCCTGAACCACAATAAATCTCCATTCCTGCCGGTTACTTGCCGAAGGCGCAAGCCGTGCTGCCTCAAGAATACTGTTAAGTTTTTCTTTCTCAACCGCTCGGTCTTGGTAACTACGCACACTGTATCTTCTTTTAATCGCTTCCATAACATCCATTGTATTTATACCTCCTAACACAAATGTCCCAAAAGGGACACCCTTTTC
>DCOU01000133.1:3137-8403 GCA_002322525.1 Candidatus Omnitrophica bacterium UBA1562
GAAGAACCTTCAATATCTCTGGTTCCTTAGCCGTCTGCAGTCCTTTTATGATTCTACCCTGCCACTTTTTAGGAATCGAATTAAATACCCGTTTAATTATAGAAGATTCTCCCTTATCAATCAGTGATTTTAGGATTTCAATAGCGATATTTCTATCCTTGACTGCTTTATCTTGCTTAAATCTTCTCTGAAATATAATCAGTTTATGCAAGGCAAAATTAGCCGGATGAGGCAAGGTTACATAGAAATCTTCTACTCTAACCTTAATCGTATTTGCGGACAAAAAATTAAGGAATCTTAAAGCGACTGCATTCATACCTAATTTTGGCAAGTGGACTGGCTTATCCATGCCTTTGCCTTTCTCGGGAACTAAGAATTCGAGCAACAAATCAGGATGTTCAAGCTTAATATATCCCTTATTTCCTTTGTAGACTATAACGAAACCGAGATCGCTAAGAAGCCCTGGCACATTAACCGCATCTTTTATGCTGGCAGGGTTATCAATTAAGAAATCTATGTCTCTGGTTTTTAGCGCTGTGCGATCCAGATATGGAGTGCCAGCGAAATACTCGTTATAAAAATAGGCGCTCCAGCTGCCGATAAGAATGAGATTCTTGAGTATTCCTACGCTGTTGAATCGCCTCAAAATCTCAAGACACAACTCATACTGCTTCTTTTCCACGTAATGCCCTCTTTATGAACTTAATTTGATTTTTAACTTGCAAGAGCAGTTTCTTGTATTTGTTAAGCATTTTTCTTTGTTCGGCGTAAGCCTTCTTCACTTCCTCTGAGATGGGGCCTTTGTATATAAACTTTACCTTTTTGCCCTGTCTTTTTACCAAATAATAGTAGTAGCGTTTACCTATCTTTTTTCGTATAAGGCAACCTTTAATTTTAGCAATCTCTCTTTGATAACTCTTCAACATATCACAAGAGTTTTCCAGTTCTTCTTTTAATACTCCTTTGATTACCCCCATATTGATTCTCCTTTACTAAACATTTTACTAATTAAATTATACTTTGTTTGGTAAGGATGTCAAGTTTTATCTTACCTAACAATTTTATTAATTTATCTACTTTTGTATGGTAAATTCAACTATTGAATCTACTAAAAACGGCAAAATTTTTTTAAAAGAATATTTTACCTGACAACGTGGGTCCATTCAGAGCTAGTACTTTAACCAGCCTTCTGTTGGATTTTTGTATGCGGAAAATCGGCGAAAATTGAGGGACATTTCTATTTTTCAAAAATTAGCCATCCCCATTTTTATTAATGGGAATCTGTGGCCATTTCTCTTCCTTGCATGGCGGATACTGCAGAGGCGCTTTGCCGATGCTTTCTAATATTACTGGCTTTAAATCCCATTTTTCTGCTTGCTTGATTTCCTCTAATTCCACGCTAAAATGCCAGCAATCGCCATAATCAAAAAGAAAATGCATTTTATCGCCTGGCTTCTTAAAGGCCTGAGAAATTTTTGTATTCTTAACGCCTTTGGCCCAAGGCCTTGAGCGTTCCTCGCCGAAATCCACAAACAACTCATACATCTTCTTTGAGTCATGGTATTTTTGAAAATTCTCGTAAAAACCAAAACAATGGTCAAATTGAAAGCCAAAGGCATTAACAATAACCTTGGCGAAATTGTAGAGTGTTTTTGTATGGGCAATCTGAATCTTACGTAAGACTTTATATTTATAATCTTCTACTCCGCCGCTTCCTAAAATCCAAACATTAAAAATATAGCATTTCAAAGCACACTGCGGTTTTGGTAATACGATTGTATGCTTCTGCGGCTTACCCATATTCTCTGAAAGCTTTAATAACCGCTCAATCTTATCGTTTAATTTATCCCATTTATCCTGCTTGCGTTCGGATTCTTCATCGTTAGCGCAATGGGCGATATAGCCAGCAAGGTCATCCAGTTCATCATAGAGAAACTCAAGCCGGAACTTATCGCCTTCTTTAACGGCTTTTTCAAGATTCTTGTCGGCATCAGCGCCATAAAGACAAACTTCTTCTAGAAGTTTGAATTCTCTCTTATCCACCAAAAATGCTATTTTGCGAATCGGCTCACCCATATTATTTAATGCCCTGTTCCAGGATCTCTATTCTGCTGTAAATATTACTTAATAGCGCGATTAATTCTGCAATCTGGTTCTGATAACCGGCTAAAGTTGTCCTTATTTCGCGCAAGGCCCCAACTGATTCGCTAATTGCTTTCTTGCAGATATCAAGCTGGGCTACCGCGTCGTTAAGAGAAATATCGCCTTCTATTGCAGGCTCATGGAATCCGCACAATGCCCTGTACAATTTTACCGGCAAAAGAGTATGATACCATGATACTATCTCAAATTCAGAAGCAACCCGGGAATCGGCTGATTTTTCTTTATAGAATGTTTCTTGCAATAATTTGTGTACTTTTTTATGATATGCTTGAGCAGTTTTATGCAATGGGTTATTTTCTATAAACTCTTCCTGCCGCTTTATCGCCTCTTGAATGCCATCATCCAACCCATCAAATTCAATGCCATTTTCTTCTATGAACTTTTCCATATCTTCTTCAACTGCCTCATATTGCCGGCGCATTACCTCGGTAGTTATCTCGGGATCATTAGGCTCTTTTCCGTATGCGATACAGGTAAGTTTCCGCTCAAATTCATCCAAATAAAGACGGCAATGATTTTGCTTTTCGGCAATACAACGTTCGCACCATCTGTCGCAGAAATTATATGGGGCTTCCTGCTCAAACTTTGCATTTTCTTTTCTTATTCTTCTTAATCTTTCGCTTTCCATGAGTTATTTTGCAATTGAAGTTATAACCGTTTCCATTTTTCAAAAATTGAGCACCTTAAGCTTTAGTTTAGCAAAATACTTTACGCAAAGCGCAAAGTATTAGAAGCGGTCCTCATTATTTATTTACAATTGAATTCCTACTTTTTGATTTCTACACTTCATCACCTTTATCTCACATCCTCTATCAATATATTCTTTTTGTAGGTTTATAAGGCGCGACTGCGGGATATTCGCTTCGATGGCTGTATAGCCACCCAAACTACCGGCAACATGAGTCCATCTGGAACTGTCGCCATAGCCGGATTTGCGCTGGAGTTTTTCGATGACGAATTTATGGGTGGTAATTAATATAACATAGCCGATTTTGAGTTTATCGGGATCGAGAAAAGGCATGGTTAGGAAGGTTCTTTAAATATTCTTCCTTGTAGCCAGAGCCGACGCAAGATATAACCTGTAGCTATCAACATCACACCCAGAAGCAAAGAGCCGATGGCTGAGCCAACAGTAGCCCAAATTCTACTGAAAAATAGCGTATAAGACTCAATGATAAAAAAAGTTAAGCCAAAATTAAAAAACATCCTATCTTCTTTTGCCGCACCATAAAACATTGCCGCCAGCGAAGCACCAATAAACAAAATATTTGCTATCCATAATTCAATCGCCTTAGGCTCTATCAAATATCTCTCTTTAAATGTAATACCCCAGATAGACATTATCCATAAGGCAAGATAAATAAACAACAATCCTGTCCATTCATAAGTCCTTCCAAACATAAATTTAAAATTATCTTCCCTCTCACGCACTTTTTCTATATGCCATAACCCAACGAATAACAAACATATACCAAAAATCAACTGAATAACCGGTAACTGTACACCAATTACATAACAGGCAAAATAGTATGCTGTAAACACTCCAATAGTATGCGCCAGAAATCCTATACCAAAAAGTAGAGCGATCTGATCCTGCATAAAATAGGCAATGGTAAAAAAGAATATCATTCCTAGGAAAGAAAAAAGTGGAAAAATAAAATCTCTACCCCAATAACTATAAGCATCAGGTGGATAAATCATCTGGTTAAATAAAGCCCATGCACAAGAAGCCAGAATATAGCCCATAGTAAAAGATGATGTTCCTAGACGAAGCTCTTTTTCTTGCAAGAAGCCAAGCTCAACAGTAGCCATATCAGATTTTCTTCTTAACCTCATTCCAAGCCAATGAAAAAGCCCCCATCCCAATAGACAAGCTATGCCACTTAATAATTCACGATAATATTTTGGTGAAATGAGCCTGGCTAGTACGATGATTGGCTTGACCAAATTATACAAAAGTTGACCTATAGCTTTTAAAATCTCTATATTTATTAACCTCAAGGTTGCCACAATACCAAAAAACAACCAAAAGACCCCAATTATAAATAGCACCCGTATCAATTTTAAGAACTGCCTATGGAATTCTACCTTCATATAATCAGAAATCTTTTTAACCTGTTCCTCTGTAATCAGACCCGCCTGCTGCCATTTTTTCAGATAGCGTATCAGGTTCTTAAATCTCATTTTGTCCTCCTTCGAACAGAAAATCCGGCCCGTTTGTATTTTTCAAAAATTAGAAGCGGCCCCTAATCATTTATTGTTTTGCCTTTAGATAATCGTATTGTATTAAGCCCAATTAGGAGGAATCTTCTCTCTTTGACTTAAAAGCCGCGCCTATCCTTTCTTTTAGGTTCTTTGCCTTTCGCATTATTTCAATTAGTTCATCCTCTTTGTCAAGAGATAGGTCCTCCGGTCTTACTTGATAGGCTTTCACTAAATTATCAATCACATTCTGCGCATGTTTTAAGGTTATACGTTACATATCCTGTTTGGTAATCTTTCTTGACTTAAGCTTTACCCTCGGACCTGCGTAAAAGCCCGATTCCTCCATTTCCTCGTCATCATCAAAATCCTGCTCTTTAAATTCCTCTATTTCTAATCGCTTATCCTTCTTTAAGCATCTTAAGAAATCATTATAATCAGGTAACTTATAGCCTTGAGAGCTTAATTCCTCCCAAATCTTCTTAACCGGAACATAGAAATCCTCTGCCTTTTCTAACATAGAGATTATGACTTCTTGAGCTTCTTTACTTATCATTTTATCTATAGGAACCTTGGTCTTTAAATCAATAATATTTCCACAATCACATCTAACTGTCCTTCCAAATTCAAAGAGGGTTATATCGTATTGTCTTCCACAGGTCTTACAAACGATAGCCATTTATCAATTCTTTCTTTAGGCAAACAGCCGGCCACAGGAAATCGGGAACATTTCTATTTTTCAAAAATTAGAAGCGGCCACTATTTTTTTCTTCCGCAAGTTTTTAGGTAACGAATCCCGTTTTTTTCGCATTTAATAAGAGATTGCTGAAAAAGTCTTAAACAATGCAGCAATCTCTGATTAAAAGATTAAAAACAGATTACACAGATTAAATTATCGTCG
>DCOU01000082.1:0-5295 GCA_002322525.1 Candidatus Omnitrophica bacterium UBA1562
AGTGAAGCCGAGCGACAGCGAGGCTGAACGGTGCATACACCACCAACCAAGCCCGCCCCAGCGGGCGGTGCATTAAATTCAAGATACAGAGAACAAGGGAAAAAGTATATTGTAAAACCTTAATGATATTTCAGCCGAAGGTGCGCAAAAGCACACGTAGCTTCTTCGGGCTTTTGCCTCCGGAATCGCCTGTATTGGCGTTGTTTCGCTCGTTTAAAACACTGTAGTAACGCCTTATAAGCGCCATGAATATCACCGACAGCGCAGGTCTTCACTCTTCAGCCCTTCGCCGGATTCCACTAAACTTATCAAAGGCATCCTGCCTCACATCACCGATATAGGCATCAGGGCCATTTTCCTCTTCCACAAGCAAGGGACCCTTTGAGTCAATACTGCTAAAATATTCATTAAGATTTTCCGTAACCTTTTTGCCTTCCTTTTGTTTTCTAATAAGGGTTACCACATCATCAGCAAGCTGTTCTTTTTTAGGGCAAAATCTCAGCATGTAGTAAGCATAATAAAGGTCTTTCTTTAGCTTATCCTTATTCTGTCTCTCAATAAATGTAAGCATTTTATGGAATGTAAACATAGATTCAGTCGGTATCTGGATATCCCTCGCGTTAATTTTCGCTGTTATTACAGAACTAAGCAATAAACTGAAATTTTTAATCTCGTTGATTTTGATTTGTTGACCGATAATCCTATCCACAACCTTTCTTGGAACCTTAGGATCAGTAATGAATTCAACCTCGGCTTTCGCGTCTCCTGAGGCGTCTTTTACAATCGGCACGAATGGAAACGGCCTATCCATCGAAACGTGGCGCTCTCCGTAACCAAGCCTTTGAACACAGGAATAGACCGTATCTTTACCTTTGAAATCCCGAGCGCCAACGCCAAAATCGATATCTCCTGTTGTTACCGCCATATTAGAGACGTTCTTCCAAATATACCTGGCATAGATATAAGGCACCCACCCGCCGACAAGTACCAAATATGGCAAAAAATCGGCTAAATCATTTATGACTTTGATGAGGAGTTTCTCTCCCGGAAATTCTTTAAACAATATTCTTTCCTTCCTCTTTTAAAGTTTTTAGCAAATACTCCGCGTGTTCTCTGCCTCTCTGCAGAAAATGATACAAATCCAAATAAAGCTGGAGATCTGAAACTACATTATAACCTTTTATTTTTTGCGTATTAAAGAATACCGCAGTTTTATAATACGGTTTTATTAAACAGAAATTCCCGCCTCTTTTTAATTCTTTCAGATCAAGAACCTGCCTTAAGTCCAGCGAAGCATTATTAAAATTCTTTGCAGGCAGATAACAGTACATAGTTGGCGTATTCACGTAATGCGTGATAAAATTCGCTCCTGTATGGAGCGTCAAAGCATATGCCATCCCCTGTTTCTTAGAGGCAAAATAGCTTTTCAAACGGCTCAAAACATCTCCCTGTGCCGAATAATAAAGATAAGCCTCGTTGCGTTCAAATTTATAGACTTTCAGCCACTCGTCTAATAACTCTTCCTTATTTTGTAATACACTATGAGCGAGCCTCCCCGAACGAATTCCCCCAACAAAACCTTTTTTGCGCAATGTAGATAATACTGTGGCTGCGCGCGCGCGGCCTACCCCATACTCTCTCTCAAAGTCTCTAGCAACCCATTTCCTATCTGGTTGAGATAACATGGCACGTATCATTATGGTAGCTTTGTCACTTAAAAGTATTTTCATTGTGGTTACTCCTTTTTGCTAAATGTCCACTGTATCTAAATGTCCACTAAATAGTGGACATTTCCTATTAATGGACATTTTGTCACTATTGTTAGTAAAGTCAAGGTAAATTGCTGTGTCAACAAGATCATTGCGGAAAGCCGATTTGTCAAAAAAAGTATATAGTTTTTGTGACAAGGCGTTCGATGATATAGAGCAAGTGTTCTATAACCTCGTACGCTTGGGGATTTTGCCGGTTTTGAAGTGTTTACCGATCCAGCCGTTTTTGACCTTATCCCGGCTGTCGAAGTGCTTCACGTAGGGCTTGATATCCAGAAGCGGAGTGCCGTCTAAAATATCGACTTCGGAAAATGTTACGGTATTGCCTTTGACCTCTTCCAGTTTTACGATAGAAAATCCGATGTGATTCGGTCTATGAGGACTCCTGATTGCAAATATGCCATGCATTTCATCTTCAAGAAACGGCCTCCCTGCAAGCTTCTCTTCTTTAGATCTATCGAAATAATAGATTAAAATAATGTGCGAAAAACCTTCAATGTCCTTTAGCCCTGCCTGATATTCCGGGAATAGTCTAATTGTCCCCCTAACGCCCTTCTCAAATTTTCCTTGAATAGGAATGCCTTTTCAGCTCTTTATACGGCGTATGGATAATACCTATCGGCTTAATCTTAATGGGTCTCTTCATTTTTAGAACGTTACTACCTTATCGGATTCCTTAACAATATCATACATGTCTTTCATTGTTGAAATCGGGCACATTTCAGAGCCATCTTGTTCCCTTGACTTTATGCAACTGCTACAAGCGTAGATCTTGCCGCCGGATTGCATAAATTTCTCTGCTTGTTCAATCGTGTTGAACTTATCCGTGCTCACTTTCTGATACTCCACACCCTTGCCCATGAAAAATACTTTTACCTCGTCACCTTGCCCAAGGGCGAAATTGCCGTAACGCAGAGCATTCCAGCAGGTTTCAGCGTCGTTACTCGAAATGATAACCCCGATCTTCATCTTAAAACCTCCGTTTTTGTTAAAACGATGCCCTAATGATACGGCTTTAAATCGCATCGGGCAGGACTGCTGAACCCAGCGCTTTTCGCCCATTTTATACAATCTTCAGGTTTTGGCCGAATATCCATCGAGGGCCCGCGAGGCGTTGACAGATCGTAATTCCAGTGAATGATGCCCGCCTTGCCGCCTTCCACTAAAATCCTGTTTGCTTCACGCAATAAGCTGACAGGATTTTCAAGATGCAGGATATTGAACAGCATCGCATAATCCACGCTTTCGGACGGTAAACCGGTCCCATCCGCCATGAAATCACGTAAGCCGACTTTCAGATTCATAACGCCGATTTTAACCGCCTCATACTTTGTCATTTCGATCATCTCCGGTTCGATATCAAATGCGAATAACTTGCCGGAAATCATCTTGGCGGCAGGAATGGTAAACGTACCGTAACCGCATCCGAATTCCACGGCATTAGATACATCTTTATCGAGACCCATAATCCTAAGGGCCGCCTGCGGATTAAAGAAGTTTTCCCACATCTCTTTTTCGGGCATACCGCTGTCTCTGATTTTCATATGTTCTAGTTACTCCTCTTTGCCAATATTACCACAAAACTGCCTTTGCCGAAACCAGTTTTTGGTTTCTCGATTGCTTTTATTTTATCCGGCATCTTAAATAATGTCTGATAATAAGACAGCTTATTAAACCCTGCTTTGTTAAGCAGATGAGTGATCTCTTTGATGCTGAAAAATTTCGCTTGCTTATAGAATACGCTTCTCTTCCGCTGATAAAATTTACCTAAAAAGCTTTCCTTATCTATAATGGCGGTAATAATTTTACCGTTTTTCTTCAAAACTCTACGGGCTTCCCTTAAAACTTTTAATTGGTCTTTAACGAAACACAGGGTAATAATAATCGTCGCATAATCAAAGGTTGAATTTCTGAATGGGAGGCGTTCGCCATAACCTAAGCGTGCATCTATGCCTCTTTGTCTTGCAATCTCAATCATCTTCTTTGAAGGGTCAACGCCGGTTCCTACGTTTAAGGGAGCTGCAAACCTGCCTGTGCCTACGCCGATTTCTAATCCTTTACCTCTTTTCGGCACTGCTTTTTTAAGGGCTTCTAATTCAGATAAATAGGCGAATTTATTTCTGTCATACCAGGCGTCATATTTTTGCGCATAGCGGTCAAAGACGCTCTTCATAACCCCAAGTCTCCAAACCAGCCGTCGTAAAACCGTTTGAGGTGCTCATAAATTTCTCTATCCATGGTATTTTTCTTTACGTCGGACTCCTTGAAAGAAAATCTGTAGTTTGCGCAATAATTCGAGATTATATCTTTTGCGTGTGTTATATGCTTGAATTTCTCTTCGCATAATCTTTTATCCTTCTCTTTGCATCTATCAGGATGGTATTTTAGGGCAAGATTGCGGTAAGCATCTTTTATTTCTTCTAAACTGGCGTCTTCCCCTAATCCCAATAATCTCCGTGCTTCATCAATCTGCTTAAAATCAGCCATTTCAATTATCCCTCACCCTAAACTTTCTTAAAATCCACATCATGGGACACCAATTCGTAAATGCGGACTGAAAGAGACTAAAACCAACAAAGGCAGTAAACCACAGCCACTTTGGGCTGACCAAATAAGCTAATACGAGACTTGTCAAAATGAAAAATCCTGCAATTCCTCTTAAAGCTCTCTCTAGTGTCATTTTTATCACCTCCCTGCCTGCCGCAAGGACAGGCGTTAAAAACTATATCTTACCGTTACATAAATGTTACTATCCTTTTTATGCTGCCCGAAAGTAGTATTATCTTCGGCGCCGGTAAAAATGTTCATGCCTATGGCACCGAGAAGATTGTCGGTAAAGTTATAACTAACCTCGGGAGTCATTAAGGAATCTTTTTCATCCGGGCTATAAAAGGTAAATAACGAAAGCTTCAGCGTCTGATATTTAAGTAATTTTGTAATCCTTAAAGTGATGTATTGATGAAGCTGTTTTCTTTCAGCGAATGCGGACGGAAGATTATCTTCATATTGACTATATTTATACATTAGTTCACCGTAATATTGAATTCCAACAGTAAAATCATCAGGAAATGCCTTTTGATATCCAACTAAAAAGCGCGATTGTGAATTATTAATGCCCGGGTCCTTGCCGCTCCTATCATCCAAAGAGTCATAATAGCCATATTCCGCGCTTACTACACCGTTTAAAGCGCTCCGTTGCGCGCTCAGGCCATAAACGGCTAATTCTGGATAGAAGGAAGAAATGGTTGTGGGTGAATTAAAATTATCTGCTTTCATTCCGGGTGATCTGAAAAAGCCCTTATAAGCATAGGCTGACACATCAAAATCCCCGATATAACGATAAAGCCTTAAGGCATACTCCATGTTCCCAAATTTTTCAAAGGCGGAGTCAGGTTTTTCAAGCTCTCTATTTGGTGTATTCGGGTATGGATCAAAAAAATGGAACCTGCCTACTGAAGGAAGGTCGTCCGGTTCAAAAAATGGCATAACAACTGCCTCAGCGGAAACAATATCAGAATAAATATCC
>DCOU01000082.1:5401-9551 GCA_002322525.1 Candidatus Omnitrophica bacterium UBA1562
TTTAAGCTATCCGCTCCTATTTTTAAGTATTCTAACGGTCTTCCCGAGTAAAATGCCTCCCAGTCCTTGGGAAAGGTGTCATTTATAAAAAGAAGGTCTCCTACTCCCCAGGTATATATTTGGCGGCCGACTCTTAAGCCAAATTTGTCTTCCGCTAAATCGAGATATCCTTCCCGAAAATCAAAGGTCCAATCTTCTTCGACCCAATCATGGTAAAAATCAGATTTTACAAATACACCTATTTTGCTTTTTTGCGGATAAAATGATGCCTTGAGCTGCGCCCTTTCCTCTCCCAGAATCAGATTCCCTTCTTTTGCTCCTTGTGGATTATCTTCATTAACTCTAACCGAATAATTTGTCTGCAAGAAACCATGTAAGGATAACTCGGAAGCATTAGCCATGGGAACAAAAATAAGGAGAGTGGTAACTATGAGCGATAATGCCTTCATCTTATCCATTCTAAAGGCGGTCTCCTTAAATATCGCTCAGAGAAGATATCATCTCCTATCCCCACATTGTATTCTACAGTCTCAAAAGTAACCTCTGTCCTGTGGCCGGTTTTAACATTTCTCATTAATCTTTTGGTTATTGTCATTATTCCGTTTATGTCTTTTATTTCTTGCGCCTCAAACTGGCGATACAGTTCTTTCTGCTTATCATAGAATTCTTCTTTTAAAGGCAGGAAATTCGTCTCATCAATCCAGGAAATCCTCTTTGTATATTCAGAAGATCCTTTAGGGATACTTTCAATAACAAAACAGCTCTTTTCACCTAATTTCTCTTTTCGCAATAAGGTATGGATATCCTCTTCCGGCTTCCTTCCAGAGACGTCTTCATAAGTAAAATCGCTCCCTACGAAGCTGGAGTATTTATCATTGGCAGCAATTCTCTTTACCAAATTAATCGCGGGGATAAAGAGCCAGCGGTCGTCATCCCTGTCCGGATACTTATAGGCCATGAAAGTAGTATCTTTTACGTCAGATGGTTGGTGAAAATAACTAAAATACTTTTGCTCTCCTCCTTCTTCGTAATCCTTTCTTAACATAGTAAGCTCTCTTATCCTTTTTTGACCGGCTTTATTTATAAGCTCCATTGTTACTCTTGCTTTTTCATCATCACCAGCGTAATAAAAGGCAAGCCTGGATCTTGTGATAATATCGTTGGCGGAAAATTCATCCTTAGCAAAAGACAATCCTTGACATAAACTAGTAAGAAGAAACAGGCTGACTACAAAGAATGTTTTGATCGCTCTCATCTTGAAACCTCCCTTTTAAACAGAGACTCTCCCCATAATCTCATAATCGCTGGCAATAAGATTAAGGTGGCTAACGTGCTAAATAACATCAAAAGCGCAAAGAATGTTCCTACAGTCACATAGGGCGTAAGTGTTGAGGTGATTAACGGCAAAAATCCTAAGGAGATAACAATGGCATTGCCCATTATAGCCCTATATGGCTCACCAGCCATAAATGTGTTAACGGCCTCTATATCCCTAAATTCCCGATACGACGCCTTAAATCTCTGCAAATAGTGTATGGCAAAGTCAATGGCCATTCCAAGGCTTAAGGCAGAGCAGACTGCAATAGGCATATCATAGTCTTTGCCTGCAAGGCCCACAAACCCATAGGAAGAGATAATTGCAATACTCAATGGCAGCATTGAGATAATGCCCAATCTTAAAGAGCGAAATTCCAAAACCATAAGTAAAAACACAATAACAAAGCTTCCCAGCACTGCCTTAAGCATTCCCCACACCATAAGATTCTGCCAGACCTTATTTATATAGGTAAGGCCAGACCATCTGATAGCTATATCTTTGGGTGGCGGGTTATCTTTCATAAAATTATAGGAAGACCTTTCTACCTGGCGCATCTGGGTATTATCTCCGCCTTTCATCTGAATCCAGATATTTGCCTTTTGTGAGTTATAATCTAAGAAATTATCGAGGTCATTGGGATCTCCTGTCATTGAAAATAAGAAAAGATACTGACCGGCTTCCGCTTGAGTTTTAGGCACAACATCAAAGGCTTTACTCTCGTCATGAAGCACATAGTTTATTCGCTTGACAATATCTGCCGCTGATGAGGTCTTGCCGACAATCTTTAAATCCTCGAGATGATTTTGCAATTTATCTATATAAGACAAAACTTGCGGTCTTTTTATCGTATCCTCTTTATCACCCTCTGCCACTAAGTAAGCCATGTAGGTCCCGCCGAAGAACTTATTCATAACATCATCACCAATCCTTATCTTATGGCTCGGTTTAAACCACTTCACAGGATTATCATTAATGCGGATCTGATAAATACCGATAATGCCTATGATAAGAATTATTAGCGAAGCAAATAGAATGGCCTTGCTTCTATAAAATGAAAATCTGCCAAATGCCTTAAGTATTTTGTCAAGACTCGAAGTTTTCTTTTGTCTTTTTTCTAAAAATGCTGTCAGTTTTTCTTCATTCATGAGCATGACGATTGCCGGAACAATTGTATTGGTAAATAGCCATGCTGCCATTATGCCAAAGGCAACAAAGAGGCCAAATATTCTTACGGGAGGAATATCGGCCAAAGCGAGTGAGCCAAAACCAACTGCTGAAGTAACAGAAGTAAAGAACATCGGCCGATAAAGGTCTTTCATTGTAGCGATTATTGTTTTTCTCTTATCTTTAATCGAAGGATAGCGGTCAAAAAAGCCGCTTAAGATGTGGATATCATCCAAAAGCGCGATGGGCATAAGGAATATGGGAATCATTGAGCTCATTATGTGAACGGTAAAACCCAATCCAATCAATAATCCCATTGTCCAGATGACGCTTAGCATGGCGTCAAGCATTGGCGGTATAACGGCTATACCCGTTCTAAAAATCAGAAATAGGAGTATCATTATAAAAAATCCTGCCAGAGGCGCGGTGATACCCATCTGCACAAACATTTCATGGCCGAAGGTATCTTCAGCTACGGGTAGACCGGCTAAATAATACTTTTGCTTTGAAGTCAGTTCTTTTTTGAGAATCGTTTCAATCTCTTTAGATATGCGATAGCTTTGGTCTTTTTTCTCGATAGGAATATAGATAGAAGCGGCCTTGCCGTCTTGAGAAATAATTTTATCAACGAAGAAGGAATTACCATAAACAGCCGATTTCAAACCTTCTATTTCTTTCTGGTCTTTGGGGACTTCTTCCATAAAGCGCTTTACTACCAAGGTAGCGGCATCTTGCGTAACATTGTCTGATGTGCGTAAACTCACTACGTCTTCAATAATTACGCCTTTGATTTTCAGGATATCGTCGGTTATCTTAGCAATTCTCCTTAATGTATCCGGATTAAAAATGCCATTTTCGTCAACTATTCCCACCACTAAAAGGTCATTGATGCCAAATTCTTTTTTAACCTTATCATAAAAAATCCTATCTGCTTGAGTTTGTTCAAGCATGTTTTCCGGGTCAGTATCAATCTTCATTTTGGGGAATTGCATGGCAAAAAAGACGGTGGCGATAAGCGCCATGGTTATGGTTGCCTTTGGAAATCTGGTGACAATTTCAGTTAATTTTCTAAGCATTTTTGACCCCTCTTTTTGAATTATCTTTTATTGGTTACGCCTCGTACTAAGTTTCCGCTTTCTTGAAGCTGCTCTAAAAGTACATCTCGTAAAATATCACAGGCTTTTATCATCTTGGGATTGGCAGCTTTATAATAAATATTTAAACCGGATCTTCGCGTAGAAAGGATCCTCCGCTGACGCAGTATACTCAGATGTTGAGAAAGATTAGCTTTGGGCAGCTTCAGTCGTTTTCGCAACTCCTCAACAGACTTTTCGCCCTCGCGTAACAAATTAATAATTTTCAAACGAGTAGGATTCGCCATGCTTTTACAGACCTCCGCATGCATCTGAAACATTTTCTCTTCCATCTTTTTATCCATTCCCGCACTTCCTTATATCTGTTTCATAGTTTATATATTTCGCAACTATTATACTAACACACAGTTGCCATGTCAAATTTTTTTAAAACCTGCTTTATTTTTTGATAAAGATAGATAAAAGGATGGCTGCTACAAGAGAAAGAGAGGCTCCAAAGCCAAAAGCAACGGTGGGGCTATACTGCTGCCACAAAATCCCCATAATTAGACTTGCCGGAAACATGCATAGACCT
>DCOU01000090.1 GCA_002322525.1 Candidatus Omnitrophica bacterium UBA1562
ATTTTTAACTTTTCTAAAGAAAAGGATTTATTTGAATGGGCAATAAAAACGCTTGACAGGACTGGTAGATATGTTACACTTGTAACAGATAAGTTACAAAACACCCCGCGCTTAAAGGAATTGCGTGGGTGTTGTCTTCGTAGACAAGGAGAATGTTATGAAATTTAACGCTTCATTAATAGATATATTAAACTCAAAGACAAAACTGAAAATTGTTAAATTCTTATTAACTCACGAAGCCTCAATGAGCGAAAGGGAAATTGCTTCTATTTTAAAAGTATCTCATATGAGCATTAATAGAACGATGCGGGAATTGTCAGAAGTAAATTTTGTCAATTTTGTCACCATTGGCAAAGCCCATTTATGGAAAATCAATCTAAAAAGTTACGCCTTTAAAGTGCTATCTGAATTTATCAAGGGGGTTTCCCGCATAAAGGATCCTTTGGATGACCTAAAAAATATGATTTTAACAAATATGCCTAAAACCTTAATTAAGAAAGTAGTTTTATTCGGATCTGTGGCTAAGGGGAAAGAAAAAACAGACAGCGATATTGATGTCTTTTTCTTGGTTAAAGATAGTAGAGACAAAGAAAAACTCAGTTCTGCTCTGGAGAAATTATCAAATGCCTGCCTTGAAACCTACGGAAATAGACTATCCCCATATATATTAACAGAACGAGAAGCAAAGAAAAAAACAAGGGCGAAGTTTCTTTCTGAAATAAATAATGGTATAGAAATATTCCCTTTCTGAAAGGACAAAACATGACACCAAAATTTAAAACCAGAGATGTCCAGAAATCTTTATATACTAATTATCTAAAAAGAGCCGAAGAATGCTATCATGCAGCAAAAAATTCCTTTGCAGCCCAGGAGTGGAATGCTGCTACTATAAGCGCTATCCATGCCTGCATTGCTGCTTCTGATGCAATGTGCATATATTTCTTAGGCAAGCGCAATGCCAACGAAAGCCATAATGAAGCAGCGGCTCTTTTTAAGACAATAAAAGCCGATGATGAAGAAATAAATACCAACGCAAACAGAATCTCAAGAATCCTCAGTATTAAGAATATGGCTGAATATGAAGACAGATTAATTTTCAGAGCAGAGGCTGAAAAAGTTTTAAAGGATTCTGAAAGATTCCTTGAATATGTCAAAACAAAACTGCCAAAATAATAGTGGTTATATGAACTGCGCCCTTGATAACGCAACCCTTTGCCCCACATATAGAAAGCCCTTCGACTTAATCGCCAAAGGGCTCTCCCGTCAAAATTGGCTCCCCTTGGGTTTCCTCTCGAACTTTCCCTTTAATCTTACCAAACACTATACATGGTTCTAAGAAGAAAGATTTATAGGCACCGCCCCGCCTTTGGCGGGGCTCCCACATCTCCCGTGCCCCATTCGCCCCGCTTGTCCCTAAAGGGAGGCTTCGCACGGAGCGGGGCTCATTCGGCGCCAGCCTGGGTCGGCTGGCTTCTTGCTAATTTTTACGCGGGTTTAAGCTTTGCTTGTGTTTTGCAGCCGGGTGCGGGCGGCTGCAAAACACAGCGTCCTCACATCAAGTACCTTATAGAAAAAATAAGTTTTTAAAGAGCGGGCTCGTCCGCTGTCTCGCCTAAGATAAGTTAAATACCGCTTCGGACGGCGAGACGCAAAGCTTTTTACGCACAATGCTTATAGAAACGCGGGTAAAAGGGCAAATTTTTGGCAGGCGGTGCAAATTTGCCCTTTTGCACAAGAAACCTATAAAAATCAACGGGATTTCAAGGAGGGCCAACATTATACCTCAAGCATTAGAGTTGATTGCGTAGGATGTCACAAAATAGCACGCCTGCCAAATCAACTATATCTTGTATGCTCGAACATTAGCACAAATAGCTAAAGGATGACCAGTTCTTGCATTCCTAACCGTAGAAATGATTTCTATATTTTTGAATCCTACCCTCTCCATCAAAGCCAGAAATTCTTTCTCAGGCAATGCCCCGCCGATGCACCTAAACCAATCGCTGTGACTCTTTCTCTCATCTTCTGATAAAAGCTCTTTTAAAACAATCTCACAAAATACAGTCCTGCCTCCTAGCTTTAATATACGGTACACTTCTCTCATAACTGCTTCTTTATCAGGAGAAAGATTATATATGCCATTACTGGCAACGACATCGAAGAAGTTATCGTTAAAGGGCAGATTGTCGGATTCACCAACAGAAATCTCCGTATTCTTTATTCCTACTAGTTCCATGTTCCGCCTTGCCTTACTAACCATATCTTCTGAAATATCGAGGCCATAAACTCTGCCTTTATCTCTGACCGCTTTGGCATAAAAGTAAAGATCCAATCCTGCTCCGCAACCCAAATCTAAAACTATCTCTCCGCCTTTTAATTCCGCAAAAGGCTGAGGGTTATTTGCGCCGGTAAAAGATTCGGTCAGAGAAGAAGGCAAATTATCCAATACCTCTTTAGGATAACCTACTTTTAAGGCAAATATTTTACCTACCGGAAAATTAAATACACCGCAAGGATCTCTTGATACTTCGCTATATTTATCTTTCACCAACTTCTTAATTTCATCCGGGTTTATATTAAGCACCTAATACCCCCTTTTTTTTAAAATACCAGCGTTTGCTTACTCGTTTTTATGGCGTTGGCAACGTCGGTCAAACAACAAATCTCTGCGCCTTCAACTAATTCGTCTTTCTTCAGTCCTTTTAACTCACAGCAACTTCCGCAAACCAAGACCTTAACACCCAGCTTAATTAAATCCGACAATTTTTGAGCGAGATTTAAACCCTTCAATTCCTCTGGCGGCTTCTGTGCCTTCTTAGCGCAGAAAACCGCCTCGTCAAACAAAATTATCTCTACCTCTATATTCACATCCAGCAACCCTCCTGCTAGACGTATTCCATTCCAGGAACGCATAGTAGTAGGTCCTTCGTTAAGTATAACCGTTACCTTGTCCATATTTATATTCCTCCTATGCCACTATTAAAGAAATTTATTCAACGACAGATAACTATTTTGGACAAACAGCTATCTCGTCATCTTGGTACGTGAACCTGGGCTTCCCATCTTTTTTATGTATTTTGGTCTGAAAGACATTAAGTTTACCAAATATTCCTTTCTTCATCCAGAAATCTATGTCATAGGTTGTCTTACCATCATCCGTCTTAAAATCCACGCAAGCAAAATAGGCATCTTCCTTTTTGATATAGCTAACTTTATCTTCATGAACTTTGATAAACTTGAGACGTAAATCCTTACCTTCCTCAGAATCAGTAATGGGGAAATAGCCTGCATTGGCCTTTGTTACTTTATCAATATGGTCTTTTATACCCTTGATAACTTTATCGGCGGAAAGCATAGTCTCCTTCCCAGGATGCTCTGAAATAGATTGCCCTGGATGTTGAGCAAACAAAATATCTGCAAAATACATTCCCATCACTACTGCTAATAAAATACTAATTAATCTTTTCATCTTTCACCTCCAATGAATAAGTTACGATGCGTTTTATCTCATCTCATTCCAAACTTCCTTAAAACCCACATCATCGGACACCAATTGGTGAATGCGGATTGAAAGAGACTAAAACCAACGAACGCGGTAAACCATAGCCATTTTGGGCTGACAAAATAAGCTAATATGAGACTCGTCAAAATGAAAAATCCCGCAATTCCTCTTAAGGCTCTCTCTAGCGTCATTTTTATCACCTCCCTGCCTGCCACAAGGACAGGCGTTAAAAACTGTATCTTACCGTTACGTAAATGTTACTATCCTTTTTATGTTGTCCGAATGTGGTATTATCTTCGGCGCCGGTAAAAATATTCATACCTATAATGCCAAGGAGATTGTCGGTAAAGTTATAACTAACCTCGGGGGTTATAAAAAAATCATCTTCATCCGGACTATAAAAGGTAAATAATGAAAACTTCAGCGTCTGATATTTAAATAATTTTGTAAACCTTAAAGTAATGTATTGATGAAGCTCGTTTCTCTTCGCAAATGCAGAAGGAAGATTGTCTTCATACCGGCTGTATTGATGCATTATTTCACCGTAATATTGGATTCCCACGGTAAAATCCTCAGGGAATGCTTTCTGATATCCAACCAGAAATCGCGATTGTGAGTTGTTAATGCCCGGATCTTTGCCGCTCCTATCATTCAAAGAGTCATAATAGCCGTATTCGGTACTTACTACACCGCCTAAGGCACTTCGTTGAGCGCTTAAGCCATAGACGGCTAAT
>DCOU01000029.1 GCA_002322525.1 Candidatus Omnitrophica bacterium UBA1562
TTCTGCCTTCCGCCTCAAGCTGAACCGCGTATTCTTTGTAATAATCTATTTGATGCGTACCTTGCGGTTTTATATCTACCAAATAAACATTGGAACTTCGGGCCAATTCTTCTATTTCAGCAAGTATCCTTGCAATTTCTTCTTCATCAGAACCGCCCTTTCTTACATATTTCAAATATTGCTGATATTCACCCGCTATTATTTCTTTCTGATGAATATTGCGTAAATCGCCGCTCAATTCTTTCTCTTTTATTTTGATATCTTGATTGATCTGTTGCACTCTTCTAGAGATCGGGCTCAAGGCCAATCTGTCTAAAATAGCCAAAGATAAAAAGGCGACGCCTATGATCATGCCTATCTTTTCTTTCCTAGAAAGTTTTGCAAAAAATTCTTCAAGCCTCATCCTGCCCATCCTATAGAGCCATAACCCCGATAAATAATCTATTTTCCAAGAGACTCATATACGCAGACGATATCGAATTCGGTATATTCGGCATCTTTATCTTTTTTGGTTGTGGTATGCGTAGCTTTAACATTTTCGAAATATGACGAATTCTCAAGCGAAGTAACGAATTTAAAAACATCCGACATGGCAAGGGCCCGCCCTTTTAGAATCACCTGTTTCCGCTCTTCTATATCGATGCTTGTAAAATGTATTTCCTTCGGGGTAAGTTCGCATATTTTACTCAACATATTTAGAGACGCGCCTTTTGCATCCAGCCGCCCTTTTACAAGATCGATTCGCGTGCGCATCTTTTCGATGTCGCCTGCCTCGCCTCCCACTTCCGCAATTCTCTTTTTTAATTGCGCAAGGTAGGTGTTTTTATTGTAAATGTTTATTAGCAACAAAAGCGATGCTAGCATAATGATAGACGTAAACAATACGCCTGTAAGCGTGAGCTGTTTTCGCTTATTTTCCATTTGTTTTTGTATCCGTAGTTCCGCAGGGGTCAAGTCAAGCTTCAATTCCTCGCGTCCCATGGCTATGCCGATAAGCGGAGAAAACGAAATAAATTTAAACTTTTCTTCCCTTAGAACACTTAGCTCGTTTGCTGCATGAAGATTTTTAAGAGGATCCGTAATTTCTGTGAATATATCCAATTTTGTGTTTATGGCGCGATCCAAGTATTTTATATTGGCGCTTGCACCGCTTAAAAATATCTTAATCACTTTGGTGCCTTTTTCTTCATTTTGATAAAGCTCGATCGAGCGCTTCAGTTCTTCAATAAATGTATCCTGCCATTTCGCCGGTTCGATAAGCAATTGATTCGCTCCGATCAGAATATTTCTCGTAAACACTAAAGCGCCCTTGCGAATTACGATAAAATCAGAATAATTGGAATCAACATCCATTATGCCGATAGCCTGGGACTCAAGTTTGAGCTCATTAGCGTAGGCCATTTTAAACCAGCTGTAGACTCCCTCCGAACTCAAAAGCACTTTCTCTACCTTAAGGCCTGCCTTTTCCAAAACTTCGATGCGCTCGTTAATCAGATTTCGCCTCGCTATTGCCAAAATTACCTTAGCGTACCCCTCCCTTTCTGAACCTATAATTTTATGAGCCGAAACTATTTCCTCTTTTGAGTAAGGCGTTTGTTTGGCAACTTGAAGATTAACTATATCGCTTATTTCCTGCGGGTCGAGAGACGGGAATTCAAGGATCCTGGCAGTAACAAGATGCCTGGGAATATATGTGATTACGGATTGCGTATTAATATCTAAATTTTTAAATATCTTGGATACGGCAAGCGAAA
The DNA here is from genome assembly GCA_002322525.1 of Candidatus Omnitrophica bacterium UBA1562. Classification (GTDB taxonomy): domain Bacteria; phylum Omnitrophota; class Gorgyraeia; order Gygaellales; family Profunditerraquicolaceae; genus UBA1562. The sequence goes on from DCOU01000029.1 coordinate 1,755, forward strand.
CCGATTCTTCTATTTGAACAAGTTTTACGCAGCTAACCTTGACCGATGATTTTTCGGACAAAGAAGTTTTGTTTTCTAACAGTTTGAGCCAATCGTTGCCTATTTCAACAACAACGGTTGACTTGTTAAGCGCAAGTTTACCCAAAATCGGTATTTTTAGCGGTAGTTTTATCATTAGCTCTCGATAAATTCTACTTATCTAAATCTATATCACCCTGATCAACTCTTCCGGAGTCGTGATGCCGGCTGACACTTTATCCCACCCGTCCTGCTCCAAGGTCTTCATTCCTAATTCAATAGCCTTAGTCCTTATCGAGTTCGGTGAAGCCTTTTCTATGATCATTTTTTTGATGCCTTCGGTTAAGGGCAAAATCTCGAAAATGCCTGTCCTCCCGAAATACCCCGTATTCCTGCAAATATTGCAGCCTTTACCTTTGTATATCTCCATCTCCTCATTTACAACGAATTGATCTATTTTTAATTCCCCGCCTTTGACCTTTAGTTTTTCCTTGCAGCTATGGCACACCATTCTTACTAATCTCTGATTAATCAGCGCCTGGCTTGATGACGCGATTAAAATCGGTTCTATACCCATGCCCATGATGCGGGTTACGGCACTTACGGTATCGTTAGTACGAATTATAGAAAAAACTTGGGCTCCGCCTAACGCGGCCTGGATGGCAACTTCGGCCGTTTCCCGATCCCTTATTTCTCCGATCATTAAAACATCCGGTTGATGCTTCAGGGCGGTTCTCAATGCCATTGCGAAATCTAAGTCGATTCTACGCTCAATCTGGATTTGCGAAATGCCTCGAAGTTCAAATTTAATGGGGTCTTCGACGGTTATTATTTTTTTATTTCTGGTATTAAGCAAATTCAAACAAGCGTACGCCGTCGTGCTCTTCCCGCTTTCTGCCGGCCCTGAAATAAAAATAATCCCTCTCGACTTTACGAGGAAGCCTTCTAATGTTTTCCCATCTGCAACCGACATTCCTAAATCCGAGATTTTAAACGACGCTGCAGCCGGGATAATTCTGATAATTATATTCTCGCCATAAGCCGCCGGTATCGTTGAGATTAATAAATTATACTCTTTGTTATCTATTTTTATTTTAGCTTTTCCGTCCTGAGGAAATTTATGTTCCGCGGCGTCTAAACCTGCCATTGCTTTCAATCGCGCTGAAATAACCGGATAGAGGCTTTTCGTATCATTCGAAATTTCTTTATCATACAGAATCCCGTCGATCTTATATCTTAAAAATATCTCATTCTTAAAACATTCAAAATGTAAATCCGTGGCCTTATCGCTGACCGCTTCCTCCAAGATCTGACTGACTAGTTTTACAACTGACTCATCTTCAGCCATAGCTTCTAAATCTTCAGCCTCATCTTTTGGAACAGCTTCTAAGGACGGGTCTATGGCCAGCGTGCGCTGCGCGGCTTCTGAGCCGATACCATAATACTTCCTTATCGCCCAAAATATACTTGATGATGTAGACAATACGACTTCCACTCTATAACCCAAGTTCGTTTCTAAATCATCCAAAGGCCACACGTCAAAAGGGTTGGACAGGGCTATGTATAAAACGTTGCCTTCAAGTTTTATAGGCATAACTTTATAATGCCAGGCGAACTTTGCCGGAACATGTTTAATAACTTTATCTTCTATGGTTATTTCTTTTAAATCAACAAAAGGCATTCCTTGCTGCTCAGCAAGCACCTGAAGCAATCTCTTTTCTGTCAACAAGCCCATTTTAATAAGGATCTGGCCGAGCATACCTTTTGTTCTTTTATGCTCTTCCACGGCCATTTTCAATTCTTGGGGCGTTATCATTCTCTTTTCTATTAAAATATCACCCAGTCTAAGTCCCATTTAAGCCACCATATCGGCAATCTTGCCTATAAAATAAAATTTATCTTCCGAAATGTTATCTACCCTTCCGCTTATTATTTTCTCGCATCCTTCCAGCGTATCTTTAATAGTAACGTACTCTCCCTTTCTTCCTGTATAAATCTCGGCTACCGAGAAAGGCTGTGTTAAGAAATTCTGCATTTTCCTGGCGCGTTCGTAAATTACGCGGTCTGCCTTAGAGAGTTCGTCAACCCCTATTACGGCAACTATTTTTTTTAATTCTTCATATTTGGTCAGAACCTTCAATACTTCCTGGGAAATAGCGAAATGTTTCTCGCCGACTATTTCAGCATCCAGATTTGAGGAACTTGAAAGAAGAGGGTCAATGGCCGGATAAAGTCCTAGCTGCACGCGCTCTCTTGAGAGAACCAATATGGAATCCAAATAACTAAAGATAGTGACAACTGCAGGGTCTGTTAGATCATCAGCCGGGACATAAACGGCCTCTATAGCAGTGATCGAACCTGTTTCCTTTGAGCGTATCCGTTCCTGAAACTCTCCGATCTCGGAAGCTAAGGTAGGCTGATAGCCTATCTCCGAAGGAACCCTTCCTAAAAGCGTGGAAATCTCGGCGCCTGCCTGGACAAATCTATAGACATTGTCCATAAAAAACAATACATCCTTATTCTGGCTTTGCAGGTATTCGGCTAAACTTATACCGGTCAAGGCGACTTCAAATCTGGCTCCGGGCGGCTCATTCATTTGTCCGAACGTCATCATAACCCTGTCAAGAATGCCCAGTCTTTTAAATTCATAATAAAGCTCATTTCCTTCCCTTATGCGCTCCCCGGCTCCGCAAAAAACGCAAACTCCTTTATGCTGTTTTGTGACATTATTAATAAGCTCCAATGTGAGTATGCTTTTCCCGAGGGCTGCGCCGCCTAATATGCCG
>DCOU01000015.1 GCA_002322525.1 Candidatus Omnitrophica bacterium UBA1562
AACAAAGTCGTGTTTTAATTTTAAACATGAATGATTCTCATTAACACCCCAACATATATGTTTGTTGGGTGTAGCCTTTCTGGCTAACAAAAAAGGCACCTCTTTTTCGTCTTTAGAGTTGCCTTTCAGATAGGCACAAAATTCCGATGTGATAAATTATCAGAGTTCTTTTAGGAGATTTTTTGGGAGTCCTCGAGTCTTACGCCGCTGTTTTCTAAATACTTAAATGCCCTCTCCAGCTCTTCCTCGCTACCTTCTAAGATTAATATTGACCAGCCTGTGGCTGTGGAAAAAGATGCCTCCACTATATTTAAGATGATATCGAATTTCTTGCAAAGATTGCAAATGATGGATTCTTCTTTTAGTTCAGAAGGAAATGTTAATTCTGCTTTTACTTTCATTTCTTATTTTTGTAATTATAATCCAAGTAACTAAATAAGCAATTAGCCCAAGGCAAAAAGAAACTACAAGATACCCGATTATTACCGGCAAGATAATCTTTAAAGTAGCTAATTTAAATAAAGTTACAAACTTAAAATCTTTTAAGAATTGCACCCAATTCCTGTGAACGTCTTGCCGATGTACTCCCATTATACTTGAACCTATCTTAATTGACAAGAAAAATGTTAAAATACTTAACCAGGTGTTAGTAGCCAGGCTTCCTAATAAAGCAGCTGCGCGATTTACGCGTAAGACCAAGGCCATAAATATAGCAGCAATTGGACCCGTGCCAGGCATAATCCCCAGAGAAACACCTATTCCTACCCCTAATGCTATTCTTTGCGGGGTATCATGAACCCGAAAGAGTTTTATATAGACTAATTTTAAGAATCTTAAAATATTATTGCTCTTTTTTATTTTCATATTTAGGTATCATTATTATCAAGAAAATTGCCTTCGGCAATTAGACCCTTCCTTAGTCCCTTCCTTAAAGGATAGGAAGGACTACCCTTTAGGGTTAAAGGATAGGAAGGTCTATCCTTTAGGATTAGGAAAGTATGCTCCTGCTTAGCAGGAGCATACTTTCCTGTACCATAAATTGAATTTTTAAGAACCTACATTGGTTTTATATTAACGCCGGCAAATCTTTCCAGGCCCCGGCCATCCTGTGTCCAGCCGTTATATAATCCGTATTTTTCCATAGCAGCCTTAGCATCCCCGTATTCTTGATAAGTAATGCGGCGAGAAATATCTTTGAATTGGCTTGCCTTGTAACAGGGGAAATATTGGCTCATTAAGCTGATATATGTATCTTTGGAGAGTTCCTCTGCGATAAATTTCATTATCTTGTCTGTACCGGCGATGTTATTCGGTAAAACGAGATGCCTTAAAATTAGCCCCCTTTTTATTATCCCTTCATTATCCAGTTGGGCAAGGTCCACCTGCCGGTGCATTTCTTTTAAAGCTGCTTGATTGAATTTGGGATAATCCGGTGCCGAGGAATATTTAATTGCCATATCCTTATCTGCATAACGCATATCCGCAAGATATATATCTACTATTGCCTCGAGTAACTTTATCGCTCCTGGTAATTCATACCCCCCCGTATTGTAAACAATGGGAATTTTTAGGCCTTTGGGTACTGCAAGCTCTAAGCTTTTGAGAATCTGTGGCATAACATGCGTGGGCGTAACTAAGTTTATATTGTGGCAGCCCATATCTTGTAATTGCAGCATAAAAGTTGCTAACTCTTCAAATTCTACCTCCCTGCCCTCATCTAACTGGCTAAACTCGTAATTTTGACAATAAACACAAGCCATATTACAGCCGGAGAAAAAAATTGTTCCTGAACCGCGCGTTCCTGATATAGGAGGTTCTTCCCCGTGATGCGGCATAAAATTGTATACCTTTGGCTTAAGGCCAATTCTACAAAACCCCCTCTCGTCATTTAAACGATTTACTTTACACTTTCTGGGACATATACAACAGGACTCAAGCATCTTAAAGGCCTTATCAATAATGCCGTTCAATTTACCGTTATTATAAGATTCTAAATAAATTGGGTACATATTAGAGAGTCTAACGGAGTTTGTTTTTAATCTGCTCAGCATAAAGAGCTCTTATGTGATTAAATATTGCAATATAATCGGAGGATTTGTAATCCGGATAAGTCCATTCCCAGGGAGTAAAATTCTTATTCTGATAAAAAAGGGTTATTTCTGCATAGATACCTTTGTCCAGATATATGCGGTGTTTGTAATCTTTGGTTGAGGCAAGAATAAGCTTGGCCATATCCAGATAACCCGGATCAATGTTAATTATACGCAATCCGTGTTTCGATAATTTTTCTTCAATTATATTAGTATTTATTTTTATTTTAGGTAGGTTTTGCGGAAGGATTAATTTCTGGAAACTGATAAATTTTCTCTTAAGATTCTTACCAAACTCAGCTTCGTAATAATTGGTATGCGTAAAAGCGAGAGTTTGACTTTCAAAATCTATTTTGCCAAACCGGCTTTTTAAAATAGCTTTTGCCTTATTGAGTGCGCTTTCATCCTGAAAAATAAATCCGATAACTAATTTTACCCCGTTAGAAATATCATTTTTTCTAAACGGTAAAAAAAGATTTCTAACAGGGTTTACTGCTTGATGTTTATTGATTCTTCCCACGTGAGCTTTTTATTTAGAATATCCTATGGGCATAATGTTCAAAGGGTCAGAAGTCTCGGTCCAAATTTAATAGGCGCCTGACGCTATTATCGTCAAAAGCACCGACTTCTACTGTAGCCAGGCCCAAATTAGTTACTGCCAAATATTTATTGGGATGATTAAAATAACACAACTTTGTTAAATTTTAGCC
>DCOU01000114.1 GCA_002322525.1 Candidatus Omnitrophica bacterium UBA1562
AAAAGAGTCAAAAATTAACATAGTGCTGTAAGAAAGATCGATTGATAACATGTATCCCTCGCTTAAGCACTTGAACATTTCTTCGAAATGTTCTGCGTAAGCTTCGGGGTTAATTCGCACTTATAACTTACGTCGTTCTTGCGAACTCCGTAAGTTATGTGCTGACACCTTGCCTTACACCCACCCCGACATATCGGAGTGTCGGGTGCGCCGCAATTGCGGCGGGATGGGCAAGTGTTCACTACTGTGAAGGAGGAAAATAGTTTGGCTACAGAATTGATTAAAGAATTATTAGAGGCAGGGGTACATTTTGGCCATAAGACTTCGCGTTGGAATCCAAAAATGAAGAAATTTATCTTTGGCGAAAGAAGCGGTATTTATATTATCGATTTGGAAAAAACCGAAGAATGTTTAAATAAAGCGAGGGATTTTTTACTGGACATAACCTTGAAAGGCGAGGTTGTGCTCTTTGTAGGAACAAAGCGGCAGGCCCAGGAAGCGGTTTTGCAAGAGGCGATACGCTGCGGTATGTATTATGTAACTGAGCGTTGGCCCGGAGGGATGCTTACGAACTACGCCACGATAAAGAAGAGTATAAACCGCTTAAAAGAGATAGAAAAGATGAAGCAGGACGGTATTTTCGATAAACTAACCAAAAAAGAAGTAGCACGCCTTGAGAAGGAATTAGGCAAACTAAAGAAGAATTTCTCCGGCATTGTTGCGATGGAGCGTATGCCTAAGGCGATTTTTATTGTGGATACAAAAAAAGAAGAGACAGCGGTTAAAGAAGCTAACAGGTTATCTATACCGGTTATAGGCCTTATCGATACTAATTCGAATCCGGACCTGATTATTTATCCTATTCCGGGCAACGACGATGCCACTAAATCAATACATACGATTACCAGGCTTCTTGCTGATAGCATAATCGAGGGACGCAAGAGATTCCTATCGTATCTTTCTCAGGAAGGTGTGGCTATAGAGCCGGAAAAGAAAAAAGAGGAGATGCCTTTGGTGCTTCCTGAAGAAGAGATAAAGATAAAAGAGATCGAAGAGATTGTGGAAACAACTGAAGCCCCTGCAGAGGAAACAAAACCTACCCGGAAAATTCGCGCTAGGCCCGTTATCGAAGGAAAAGGTAAACCTGGAAAGAAGGAAGAATAAATAATTCTATCAAAATAATAAAGGGGGTGTCAAAGTGTCAATGTGTCAGAGTGTCAAAGAAAAAACTTTGATACTTTGATACCTGATACTTTGATACAAACGTATCTTTGACGGGATGAAGATACCTTTGGAATCAATTAAAGAATTAAGAGAGATGACCTACGCCAGTATTATAGAATGTAAGAAGGCGCTCCAGGAGGTCAATGGAGATATCCAGAAGGCTTTGGGGTTGTTGCGTAAACGCGGCCTTGAGATCGCTAGAGGAAAACAAGGCAGGCGAGCCTTAGAAGGTAGAATTGAGGCATACGTTCATCTGGGTAATAAGATCGGCGTGTTATTAGAAGTTGATTGTGAAACTGATTTTGTAGCAGGCAATAGCGACTTTTGCCAATTTACCAAAGATATAGCCATGCAGATAGCTGCGTGTAATCCGAAATATATAAAAAGAGAAGACGTTCCCGCAGATGTTATTGAATCAGAGAAAGACAAAGAGCTCTTTTTTAAAGATAATTGTTTGTTGGAACAGGTTTTTATCAAGGAACCCAACCTTACTATAAAAGACTGTTTGGGCAGTTTAATTGCTAGAATTGGCGAAAATATCGTTATCCGTCGGTTTGTGCGCTATAAAATTGGCGAATAATGGCTCAAGTTCCTATCTATAAAAGGATAGTCCTAAAATTAAGCGGTGAAGCACTCCAGGGAAAAAAATCCCATGGCATTGACCATTCTGTTTTAGTTTCTATTGCCCGTCAAATAAAAGAAATAAGAGATTTACGCGTTGATGTAGCAGTGGTTCTGGGAGGAGGCAATATATTCCGCGGACAGGAAAACGTTAATTCGCAGGGGCTCAATATGGACAGGTCAGTTGCCGATTATATGGGTATGCTTTCCACTTGCATCAACGGCTTGGCTTTGCAGGATGTGTTGGAAAAAATGGATATGCCTACCCGGGTAATGACTGCTATTGAAATGCAAAGGATAGCAGAACCTTATATTAGAAGAAGGGCGATAAGGCACCTGGAAAAAGGCCGCATAGTCATATTTGTGGCCGGAACAGGCAATCCCTATTTTACTACTGATACTACAGCAGCGCTTAGGGCGATGGAAATAAATGCAGATGCGATATTAAAAGCGACTAAAGTAGACGGTGTTTACTCTGCTGATCCCCTGAAAGTAAAAAATGCGAAAAAATTTGACGGCTTAAAATACATCGATGTATTAAAAAAAGGCCTTAAAGTTATGGATACAACTGCCGTGAGCCTGTGTATGGATAATAAATTACCCATCGTAGTATTTAATCTCAACAAAGAAGGTAACATCCGGCGTGCCATATTGGGTGAAAAGATAGGCACTGTTGTTAAATGAAGCCCAGACTTACGGAACAAAGTGAACCCCGTTAGAAATTTTGTTTTATCGGGTAGTAAAAATGGTATTTCTAACGGGGTGAACGTAAATTATATGCACGAATTTATCCCCGCAGTTTCACTTTGTGAAGCAAAGCGAAACAAAGCGGCGGGGATTAATTCGCACTTATAACTTATGTCGCACTTTGTGCTCCATAAGTTATGTGCTTATTAAAGGGGGCAGTTATGCTCACCAAAGAAACCTTGCATAATACTGAAGAAAAAATGAAAAAGGCGGTGGATTCTGTGATGCGGGAATTCTCCGAGATAAGAACAGGCAGGGCCAGCCCCAGCTTTGTAGAAGGTTTGCACATTGATTACTATGGAACGCCTACCCTGCTTAAGCAATTGGCCTCTATTTCTGTACCTGATGCACACTTAATTGTAATACAACCCTGGGATGTGACGGTAATTGTTGAGATTGAAAAGGCGATAATGAAATCCAATTTGGGCATTAACCCATCTAACGACGGCAAGTTGATTAGATTGTCTATACCGCCTTTATCCAAAGAGAGGCGCCAGGAACTGGTTAAGGTTGTGCACAAAATGGCAGAAGAAGGCCGGGTGTCTTTGCGCACTATAAGGCGAGAGGCTAAAGAGGCCTTAGAAAAGCTAGAAAAAGATAAGGTTATACCCGAAGATGACAAATTCAGAGGTATTGACGAATTGCAGAAGCTTGTCGATAAATACATCGCTAAAGTTGATGAGTTGTTGAAGAATAAAGAGAAAGAAGTATTGGAGTTCTGATATAAAGAAATTGTTCATAGTCCATAGTTTTTTGTTCATTGATTTAACTATGAACTATGAACCATAAACTATGAACTAATTGGGCCTCTAGCTCATCTGGTAGAGCAGCGGCTTTTTAAGCCGCGTGTGCCGAGTTCGACTCTCGGGAGGCTCACTTAATTTAGCGTATAGCGGTATAGCGTTTAGAGGACTATACGCTAACCGCTAACCGCTAATAGAATGCTGGGCGGATGGCGGAACTAGAATACGCGATAGCCTTAGGAGCTATTGGGGTAACCCTTGGAGGTGCAAATCCTCTTCCGCCCATAAGCAAGCTATGCGGGAGTAACTCAGTTGGTAGAGTACAACGTTGCCAACGTTGTTGTCGCGGGTTCGAACCCCGTCTCCCGCTCCATAAATGATTGTACAAAGGAGAAACTTATGAATATTATGGACTTTTTATCAAAGAAGGCAATCTTAACTGATATCAGAGCCACAAAAAAAGACGAAGTGATTAAAGAGCTCGTAGATACTTTGATCGCCGCTGATGAGGTTGGAAAGCGCTACCGTAATAAACTTATTGAAGCCTTAATGGCAAGGGAGTCTTTAGGCTCAACTGCTATTGGACAAGGCATAGCTATACCGCATGCAAAATCGGATTGCGTAGATAAACTCGTAGCTGCCTTTGGCCTTTCCAAAAAAGGCGTTGATTTTGACTCTTTAGATGGAGAGCCGGCATACATATTCTTTTTGTTAGTAGCTCCGCAAGATTCTGCCGGGCCTCATCTGAAAGCTCTTGCGCGGATTTCGCGCCTGCTTAGAGACAAATATTTCCGCGATAGCCTGCGCGCCTGCACAGATGATAAATCTATCATAAAGATTCTCGCTTTAGAAGATGAGAAAAAAATTTAATCTAAAAAATATAAAATTAACTAAAGTCAAGGGTATATTTAAGTGGCTATATCCGGGCATAGGCATAAAACGCTGGATTGGCTTGAGCGCTTTCGGCATTATCCTGGTAATTCTTGGCGCAATCAGTTTACGGACCGAAGAATATTGGTTCGTTCAGATATTGGATGCGATTGTGGTTGGCTCAGGCATTATAATTTTGATATTAGGTATTAAACGGATGGTGCATTCTTTCATCATGGCAGTTATACCTTCATCAAAAGGCGCAGAACTCGTCGATATTTTATATCAAAAAAAGCAACTCAGTATTGGTCCAAAGATTGTGGCCGTAGGTGGTGGACACGGACTTTCGGCAGTTTTACATGGCTTAAAAGAATATACCAATAATATCAATGCTATTGTTACTGTAGCCGACAGTGGTGGTTCTACCGGCAGACTCAGAGAACAATTTGATATTCCTGCCCCAGGAGATATCCGCAATTGCTTGGTTGCTTTAGCCGATGCCGAACCATTGATGCAGGAACTTTTTCAGTTTCGCTTCAAAAAAGATTCTGAACTCAGCGGCCATAGTTTTGGAAATCTATTTATAACTGCAATGACGCAAATTACGGGTGACTTTGAGACAGCGATAAAGGAGTCAAGCAAGGTTTTAGCTATTAGAGGAAGTGTTATACCTTCTACTGTGGATAAGGTAAACTTAGTCGCTGAATATAGGGATGGCTCATTTATGGAGGGAGAAGCAAAAATCCCTGAACAAAAATTATTCATTAAAAGGGTCTCTCTTAAACCGAGTTACCCTATTCCTACAGAAGAGGCAATAAAAGCAATCAGAGAGGCACAAGTTATTGTTTTAGGCCCGGGTTCACTCTATACCAGTATTATACCTAATCTCCTGATAAAAGAGATCACCGATACTATTCTTGCCTCGGGGGCAATTAAAATATATGTCTGCAATGTAATGACCCAGTCTGGCGAAACAGATGGCTATAGCGCATCCGACCATATAAAAGCGCTTATACACCACAGTCACCCGCGTATTCTGGATTACTGTATTTTAAATACAGGAGAAATTCCCAATGATATACTCAAACGTTATACTCAAGAGGATTCTTATCCGGTGGTAGATGATACAAAGAAAATCGAGGATATGGGTTACCGTGTTATTGAGGAAGACGTTGTGGTTACTGATGATGTTGTAAGGCATGACCCGTTAAAATTAGCCAAGATTATTCTGGGGCTTATTGAAGAAATATAAGTGAGGACATAACTTATGGAGCTCATAGAGCGACATAAGTTATCTGTCCGAACTTATCCCGACGAATGCGCTAAAATTATGGAACAGAATTTTAGCGCGGCTTATGAGTCGGGATAGGATTGATAAAATGTACCCCTTGCCTAAACGCTTGTAAATTTCTGGGCTTCGCCCTAAAATTTACTGCGCAGGCTTCGGGGTTAATTCGCCCAAACAACTTACGTTCAGTGCGAGCGAAAGCGAGCCTTCCGTAAGTTGTGGGCTCATTTAATGGCTTTAATCAGAAAAAAACTAATCGTAAAAAATAGACAAGGCCTGCATGCACGTCCGGCAGCTTTATTTGTGCAGATTGCCAATAAATTTGATGCGCGTATAACAGTCAGACGCGACAAAGAGAGGGTAAACGGTAAATCTATTATGGGTATTCTTATCTTAGGTGCTGAAAAAGGTAGCGAGATAACGATTGAAGCCGAAGGCGATGACGCCCATACGGCCATATTAGAGCTAGAAAAAATAGTTAATAGCGAAGGCTAAATTATGATACAGCTTAAAGGCATAGCTGCGGCTGGAGGAATAAGTGTCGGGCCGGCCTATAAAATAGGCAGAGAAGAATTCACTGTCCCTAAACAACCAATAAAACCAGAAGAAGTCCCTCTCCAGATTCAGCTCTTTGAAGAGGCGCTGATCAAAACCCGCAAAGAAATTGTAACATTACAAAAGAGGATTGCCGTTGAAATGGGGCAAGAGCAGGCTGAGATTTTTAATGCCCACCTTCTGGTTCTTGAGGACCGCATGCTTATCGAAGAGGTAATTTTACGCCTTAAGCAGGAATGTGTAAATGTAGCTTATATATTCTCCGAAGTTTTAAAGAAATACATTAATGTCTTTTCTAAAATTGAAGATGAATATCTAAAAGAGCGTGTCACAGATGTAAATGACGTAGGCAGGAGGATATTGCATAATCTTTTGGGCCGAGAACAGAAGGGGTTTGAGGATTTAAAAGAGAAAGTAGTAGTAGTGGCGCATGACCTTTCGCCGTCCGATACCGCAGCAATGCATAAACAGAAAGTCTGCGCATTTGTTACGGATATCGGAGGCAAGACCTCTCACACAGCAATTATGGCTAAATCCCTGGAAATACCCGCGGTTGTCGGTGTCCAGGAGGCAACCCAAAAGATTAAGCCAGGCGATACTCTGATAGTTGATGGCGGCACGGGTGCTGTAATTATAAACCCGGATGAGGAGACTCTACAAGCATATTGGCGAGAGGAACTGAAACTCAGAGGAATAACAGAAGGATTTTTGTCAGCAAAGGATCTTCCGGCAGTTACTCTTGACGGTAAATCAGTAGAAATAGTCGCCAATATAGAGTTGCCCGAGGAGGTTCCTTCTGTAAAACTTCACGGTGGGGGAGGTATCGGACTTTACCGCACAGAGTATTTTTATATGAATAGAAAAGACTTACCTTCAGAAGAGGAGCATTACCAGGCTTATAGGTATGTTGCCGAAGAGATGAATCCGTATCCGGTGATTATTCGTACTCTGGACTTAGGAGGCGATAAGTTTTTATCTCAACTGCAAGTTCCTGGCGAGATGCAACCCTTCTTAGGCTGGCGCGCAATTAGATTTTGCCTTGCCCGGCCGGATATATTTAAAGTGCAGCTGAGGGCGATATTACGCGCATCAGTACGCGGGAAGTTAAAACTGATGTATCCGATGATCTCCGGTATCGAAGAATTGCGACAGGCAAAAAAGATATTAGAAGAGGCAAAAAAAGAATTAAAGGATAAAGGCATATCATTTGATAATGATATTGAGGTAGGGGCAATGATTGAAGTTCCTTCCGCAGCCATGACTGCAGATCTCTTAGCCACCGAAGCAGATTTTTTCAGTATAGGTACCAATGATTTAATTCAGTATTCTCTGGCAGTTGACCGTACCAATGAAAAGGTAGCTTATCTATATGAGCCTACACATCCTGCAGTTTTGAGGATGATTAGGAATATAGTTGAGGCAGCGCATAATGCAGGAATCTGGGTGGGGATGTGCGGAGAAATGGCTGGCGAACCTGCTTTGGTGCTGGTGCTTTTAGGTTTAGGATTGGATGAGTTCAGCATACCGCCGCTTGCTATTCCTGAAATAAAGTATATAATTCGCTCGATTAAGCTAAGCGAGGCACAGGCTATTGCTAAAGAAGCATTGAAATTATCTACTGGGAAAGAAATAGAGGAATTCAGCCAGATGAAGTTAAGAGAGATATTAGGGTGAACCCCGCACCTTCTTTGTATTCATTTTATGGACACGACTTTGTTGCGTGCCAAGA
>DCOU01000147.1 GCA_002322525.1 Candidatus Omnitrophica bacterium UBA1562
CTGTTCGGGCTGCGGCGCAGACCGGATTTGATGATGCTGATATTGAGAAATTACCGACTCCAACAGAAAAACTTGAAGCTATAATTAGCCAGTTAGTCCCATTACATCATCCAGCAGTAGATGCGATGTTGGATTTGTTAGGACAGGGGCACCTTAAAATAACCGCTGCAACTTATTACCAAATAAATGCTATTGGTGGGAGGCGTGGACTTGTTCAATCGCGCGATGCTATTAGTATAATAGGGGGCGAGGATAGCAAGGTGCACATGCTTATCGATACAATGTTACCAATACCTCAACAACGCAACCTCCTTATTCATGAGTTTCTAGAAGCATTTACAATAGGAGAATTACTTGTCAAAGGTATTCCGCCCGAAAGAATCGTAGCGCTTCAAATAGCGGGAGCCACTGATTATCTGGCCACCTTGCGATTCTTAAATTCTTCGGGTCTCACGGCTCTTGTACCACCCGGAGAAGTTGAAAAGGAAAAAGGCCATTTAGCCCGTCATCAGAAAAACATGGAAGAAAGCGTAAAGAGTGGAGCGATAACGCCAGAGGAGAGGGAGCTTATATTAGGCATGGCAGGAGAGTTGACTGGGCAAGTTCTAGTAACTCCTTCATTGGTAAAGTTACAGGAATCTTTTGAAAAATTAAAAGCCAAGTTTGAGAATGCAGCTCAAGCAGACAAAGGTTCCTTTGATCAGAACGATCTTAAGCAGATGCGGGATACGCTGAGGGAGATAAGTGAGCTCGGGCAGCTTAACCAAAAAGAAATTTCTTTTCTGCAAATGGTTATTATGCATGCGGAGGGATGGCTAAATGAAAGGGAACAGCTAAGGAAAAGGAAACAAAAAGATAATACGCCGGTAGAGGTTCCGAGAGATCAAGCGGCTAGGCAGCCGCTTAAGGTTAGGCAGGATGGTGGGGCTGGGGCTGCGTCAGCGGAAGAGGCACCAGTGCCAGCAAAAACCGAAGCAGCCCAGCCAGGTCCAGTTGAAGAACAGCCAGCCCTAGCCCCTGCTCCAATCAATCCCAATGGATTACCGAGATTTGTTGCACAGGGTGATGTACATGGAGAATTAGATGGGCTCAAAGAAAATTTACGTAGAGCAAGATTAATAGATGAAAAAGATAATTGGATTGGAGGAGGTAATAATTTATGCCAGTTAGGAGATGTTATAGATAGGGGTCCTAAATCCAAGGAGGCTTATCAATTTTTGAAGAAGCTACAAGAACAGGTAAGAGAAGCAGGTGGAGATGTTATAAGAATTGTAGGAAATCACGAATTAATGTTGCTACAGGGAGATTTTAGATATGCAAACTTTGAAGACCCAGCAGGATTGGCAGAGGAAATAAGAGGGGACATTTTGAGCGGTAACTTAAAGGCTGCGCATGTCTTTGGAGACAGGCTTTTTGTCCACGGTGGTTTACGGTCAAAAATAAGAGAGATAATAATAGAAGAAATTGTAAGAGAAAAAGGAATTCCTAGGGATAAAGTTACATTAGAAGATCTCGCGGATAGATTGAATGAACTTTTGATATATGCGGTTGAAAATAACGATTTTAGCAGCCATGCCATATTCCAAGTTGATGCGGCAAGAGGTGGCACGGCTGAAATTGCGGGTATTTTCTGGAATGATTATACAGATCTTACACAGTCTCTTGATGCGAACCAGATCAGACAAGTAGTAGGTCATACACCAGAACGAAAAGCAGGAGCAAAGGGGCAATGGACGGATTCGATTGGTAGAATAAATATTGATATGGGGTTATTGAAAGGTTATGGAGGAAATAATGGATTTTTAGTGATAGAAGGAAATGAAATAAAGATTATTGCGAAAGATGCAAATGGCGTATGGGAAGAAGAAATTTTGGGCGAATTTATACCTGAAGCCCCAGCCCAGCTAGGTCCAGTTGAAGAACAGCCAGCCACCAAGCCAGCAGGAACCCCAACTCCGGATGCAGAAGCCATAAAGGGAATGTTAGGAGAATTAGCTAGGTTAAATGAAGGCATATGGCCGGTAAGTAGAGAAGGCGCACCGAGAAAAAACTTAGATGAGTTAATTAATTTGTGGCAACAGGCAAAAGATAATTATGCAAAGATGAAGGAAATAATCGAAGGATTGGCGCAGATGCAAGGTAAAAGTGCGTCTGATCCCTGGGAAAGCATCATTTTCTTATTCGCTAATGAAATAAAACAGATAAATGCCCTGGATATTTTGCATATTAATCAGGAAATAGTGATAACCAGTATCAACGACTTGAGGGCGGAAATAAATGCAATAGAGGCAGCTAATGAATTTAGCGAAGAAGAGAAACTCAGACTTAGAGATGAAACTTTTCAATTTGATGAAAGCAGGGCAAGAGAAATTAGAAATGCCATAACCACTGAAGAGTCGGCATCATTAGAAGCATTAATGTTAAAAATAGGTCAGGGTCCAGATCACTTGGGAATTTTTAAAGCAGTAATCGCAGGCGTAAAACCTTTAGCAGACGTTTCTACTAGTATTACGCATGAGGATTGGATTAAAATAGAACTGGCAATAAAAAATATCTTAGAAAAATTGGGTGTTGGTATTATCTATCTCGGAGACAACGAACCCAAAGGTTGGAAGCAAATACTTACCTATAATAAAAAATTAATCCAGCAGGTTATAAACAAACACGAGCATCTGAAAAATGAATTTGAGGCAAAAACGGGAACTAAGTGGGATTCTGCAAAAGATGTAGATTCCGAAGCGATAGAAAGATTCATGCTATCATTAGGTTCTAAGGATACTGAAACTTTGGGTCTATTATTTGTTTACCCCGAAGAAGATATTCAGACATTTGTTGCTCAGAATGGCGATAGGAGTTCAAAGATTTTAGAGGACGCCAGCCTTCATTTCCGCCGATTAATCAGAGAGTTAAATATTGGAGATTTATATAGTGGCATAATTACTTATCCTTCAACTGCTTCAGAGGCATTAGCTATGTCTATTCGTTTTAAACAGGGCGAAAATACTTTTGATGAGGCAATCAGGCGTTTAAAAAACCCAGCTCCGGGCGCTGCCGCAGCCGCGGCTTCTGAAACCCCGGCTCCTTCACCAGCTCAGCAGCCGGCAGTAGTTGAGGCAGCCCAGCCAGCCCCAATTACGCCACCACCAGCAGTAAAAGCTGAGGAACCCTCAGCAGCTTCCCAGGCAAAAGTAAGAGAAGAGCGCGCAGTTGAAAAAGAACAACGGGCAACCGAAGAAGAAACCGCCCGCCTCGCAGAAGAAGCCAGACTCAAGGTTGAAGCAGCAGAAGTAGAGCGCAAGCGCCAAGAAGAAGCAGCAGCCTTCCAGGTAGCTGAGATTAAAGCTGAACAAGAGCGCCAGCGTCAAGCAGCAGTAGATAGCTTGGTAAGAGCAGCTTTCCAGGCAAAAGCAAGAGAAGAGCGCGCAGTCGAAAGAGAACAACGGGCAACCGAAGAAGCTGCCCGCCAGGCAGAAGCAGCAGCCCAGCCACAAGCGAAGAGAGAAGAAGCCCAGTCCGGAGCAGTTCCTGCAGCCGCAGAAGCGTCGAAGCCAGCCCCAGCGCCTGCTCCAGTTTCAGCTCCAGTCCCAGTTGCGAGTGCAGCTGGTGAAGTAAAAAAAACAGAACCGTCCCCAACTTCGAAAGATGTGAAAGCACCGAAGAAGGGTGAGGTAGCAAACGCGGATGAGGTAACAGTAGCTAGAGTAGCTAGAGTAGCAAAGGCATTGGTTATGGCAAAGTATTCAGCTCGAGTTAATGGACGCAAAGTAACAGTAACAGGGGATATTACGCCAAGGCAATGGGAAGTATTAAGGCCGGTCTTGGAGAGATTCGTCAGTCTTGATGGTGATGGTGTAAAGGTAAAGCAAATCGAATTTATTGAGCCGTCTTCGCCTCTAAATGGAGGTTCGCCTTTGGCTCGGCGTGATAAACAGGATAGTTCTAAGTTGTATCTGCACCCGATAGCCCAAGAGGACCCACATCTTTTGATATTAGCATTAAATCTAGGATTAAATGGTAAGCATAACATCCAGACGGAAGACTTATTTGTATTAGCAGAAATAGAACCGAGAGACCGGAAGGCAATGGAAAAGATTCGCAACCGCCTTGCAATTAAAGAGGGTCGGGTATATGTTCAAGCGACTCCTGAGGCCTTTGCGGCGCTTAGCCAGAAAGACGCAACAAAGAAGATGGGCGATAAAATCGGTCGAGGCCGTGTTTTCGATGCAGATGCCAGCCCAGAGGCGATTGTAGCTGGTTTAAGGGAGAATAGAATAGCATTACCAGATAATATTGAAAGAACAATCTCAATTATCCAGAGATACTTTAAGGCCGTTAGAATAAGGGCTCCGGATAAGACAAGAGATATAGATTCCTACCAGATAGAGTTCCGCCGCAATGTCAAAAATTACGCTATTATAGAAGGGAATAAAATAATATTAGACATCGCCCTCCTAAATGTCCACCCTCAAGATTTACCTGTATTTCTCGTCTTCATATTAGGCCACGAAGGTTCTCACCCCATAGTCCAAGGAGAAAAGGAAGTACGCTCCTTAGACAGAGAAAGATTCAGGTCCTTTAGGCGTGAGCACAAGGATGTTGTCCTCAACGTCCTTAGGCAATTAGGCGCAAAACAGAGTTATTTAGACGAACTAAGAACGCCTTCTACACCTACAGAGCTTCCTCAGCCTAATAAATCACCGGTGGGTGGTTCACCAGCTATACCTGTAGCTCCCATACCTGCGCCTATGCCAACTTCTAAAGGAACAGGGCATCATACACCTATTATTAGTCCTTTGTGGCACGGTTTGGGAGGTCTTTTATTAGGAATAGCTCATGCTGCTCAAGATGATGCAGAGAAGTCTAAACAAGAACAAGATGGGATAGATGTGATATATAAAACCGGGCCTCCAATAGCCGACCCCAAAACAGATTCAACAAATACACATAATACTATTTTTGCCACTGTTGGCACAGACGACGGTGCCGCAGTAGCGGCTGTAGCCACAGCAACGAAGATAGGATACATCGCGGGAACACCAGTTGCTGGAGGAATGTTAGGTGCTCGAATTGTGCCTAGAATAGGCGCAATAGTAGCAGGTGCAGGAAGTGTAACCGTAAAACCTAAAGGTACCAAGGCTCTACCTATAAATAATAGGGGTAAGCAAGGTGCCGGAAGTGTAACTGGTGCAAATGGTCCATTAGGTTTTGGCGGAAGATTATTAAAGGTAAATCCTCCTCAGCTTATTGGTCAATTAAATCCTCTTCTTAAGCAGATTCCTCCTCAGAAACCCATACGGATTCATAATGCCCGCAGTCCACCGAGAGCAGAATCCTCTGAAAATCCTACCGTTTTAATACCTATATATAATTCTTCTAAAACAGCTCC
>DCOU01000025.1 GCA_002322525.1 Candidatus Omnitrophica bacterium UBA1562
CAAAAATTAACATAGTAGTGTTTAGTATTTAGAACTTATCAATTACACAGGGTGACTTTTTCCATATGCGCAAAAAATGAGGGAGATGGGGAGAGTCACTCGTTTTTTTAATCCTCCTGCCTGAGTATAAATGCCAGAGATAATCAGTATAAAAGACCTGTCTAAACATTTCGCTAAATTTGAAGTTCTAAAGGAGCTTAATCTTGCTATTCAAGAAGGCGAGATATTCGGCCTTTTAGGGCCCAATGCTGCGGGCAAGACTACCCTGATTAGGTGCATCTTGAATTTACTTAAAATTACCGGGGGTGAGATTTATTTTTCAGGCAGGCCCTTAGATCAGAAGACTATTCAAACCCAATTCGGTTTTCTCCCTGAGAATTTTATGCCTTACCGTTATCTTTCTGCTACTGAATTATTACAGCTTTTGCGGCCCGGAAAGATAAGCCAGGGCAAATGCGATTCTTTATTAGACATGGTAGGTTTGGGTTTGCGTAAAGGTCACTATATAAAGGAATACTCGCGGGGTATGATCCAGCGCCTGGGTATCGCTATGGCGCTTTTAAATGACCCGCTCGTTTTGGTTCTGGATGAGCCTACCTTAGGACTAGACCCCCTGGCTCAGAGACAAATCTTAGAACTATTGCTTAATTTGAAAGCCCAGGGTAAGACTATTTTCTTTTCTTCGCATATACTTTCTCAGGTGGAGAAGATTTGTGACCGGGTAGGCATTATTTCAGAAGGCAGGCTGATTTTTGTAGGCAGGGTCGAAGAGCTTATGAAGACAAAGGGGGCCTCTTCTTTGGAAGAGGCATTTATTTTAACCGTAGAGAGAGGATAACCCGCAATGCGCAACATCTCATCCGTAAGTTTGCTTACTTTTAAAGAGGGATTACGGGAAAGGATTTTTTACGGCATTTGGGTTTTATTCTTATTCATCCTACTGTTAAATTATATTTTAAGCCAGATTGCTTATGGAGAACAGACTAAGATTTTACGCGATGTGGGGTTGGCTGGCATAGAGTTAACCGGGATGCTCATGGTTGTTTTCTTTATGATAAATTCCTTCTATCGCGACAAAGAAAATAAGATGCTGGAGGTATATTTAGTTAGATTTTCCCGGCCGCAATTTATCTTAGGTAAATTCTTAGGCTCAGGGTTGGTCGTGCTGGTTTTTCTTTTATTAGGCCTAGCATGTCTTTCGGTTTTGTTGCTTTTTAATAAGGCATTTTATTTTTCCTTGTTTTTAGGGATATATTTTATCTTCCTTAAACTCCTGATTATTCTGGCTTTTGGATTATTGTTTTTTACTCTGTTCGGTTCGCCAGTTTTAGCGTATCTACTTACCCTGGCTATGTATATTGTGGGTTCAAGCGCCGGCAGCGCATTGCAGATAATTAGCCAGGAGGGAAGCCGTTTTTCTAAAGTTTTCTTTAAATACTATTATTATCTTTTACCCCACCTGGATAAACTTGAAATAAAACTTATGGTCGCTTACGGTAAAGTACCGCAGATTTCTTATGTATTGACTTCTACGCTTTATGCTGTGGCTTACATTTGTTTTTTGCTTTTCCTCACTATTTTTGTCTTCCAAAAAAAGGAGTTCTAGTTTTTAATAGGGTAAGTTAATTACGAGCGTTGGGGTGTTGTCCTCAATGCCTCTCTCAGATTTTTAAAAAAAGGAGTGGGTAAATATTGAGGCAGAGATTATTAATCTTAGGAGGCGTAAGCCTTTTGCTCTTGGCAGTCCTTTTATCATTTAATTTAGAGAAGAACGCCCATTACCTTAAAGAATTCTCTTTGCGTTTTGCCCCTTCGCCTGAGGTAGTAGAAGCCTTAAGCGTAGACCAAAAGCCTCTGCTGGCCGACCTATTTTTTGCTAAAATCGCCGTTCATCTAGGTGAGAATTATCATACGCCGGAAAAAAGAGATCTGGATTGGATGTACGCTAATCTGGATATTGTGACTCGGCTTGACCCTGACTTTCGAGGGGCATATCTTTTTGGCGGTATCGCCATTCCTTTAGATAAGAAGGAAACAAAGAATGCGATTAAGTTCTTAAAAGAAGGCCTGAAACGGGCCCCTTTAGATTGGCACCTTCCTTTTTGGCTCGGCTACAATTATTATCAATTGGACGATTATCTTACGGCGGCTGATTATTTTGCTCAAGCGGCAAAGTTACCTTCGTGTCCAAGGTTTGTTGAGTCAGTGCGGGCGATGCTGTATTATAAAGGTGACCAGCCAGAGGCCGCCTTGACTATTCTTCAGGCATTAATAGATTCGGTCGAAAAGAAAAAAGACAAAGAATTAATTGAAAAGAAAATTGCCTGGCTTAAGAATATCGTTGAATTAGAAGGAGTAGTGAAGAAATTCAAAGAAAAATTCAGCCGTCTGCCCGATAACTTAGAAGAACTTGTGTCTAGTGGTTTATTAACCGAAATTCCCGAAGATAAATTTGGGCAAGGATATTACCTGGATAAAAAATCTGGCCATGTGAAAAGCCTGTTTAAGTTTGTAGGTTCGAACGACCTTCAGGGGCCACCAAAACCAGAAGGTCAAACATGCGATATACCAAAGTAGTTAGCGTTATTTTACAGACGAGACAAATAACTTCAAATCCCCCTCTTTTTTAATGGTGTAGGAAAGTATAAAACACTTTCCTAATCCTAAAGGATAGACCTTCCTATACCTTTTAAAGGAAGGGTCTAACCACTGAAAATCGCACCTTAAGGTTATCCTAAAAAGGATAGGCCTTCCTAAACCTATAAGGAAGGGCCTAATCGCCGAAGGCGATTTTCTTGCAGATTATAAAAGCAGATTTCACAGATTCACCCCGTTAGATAGTAAACATCTAACGGGGTAAAAGCTTGACGATAAAAATCTGTGTAATCTTATTTGAAATCTGTGTAATCAGAGGTTTCTGATGTGGTTCTGGGAATTTTTCAGAGACCTCAAAAAACAATTGACAAAAGGATAAATTAAATATAAAATGTGCAAAACATAATAAGAAAGGGTCAAAATGGAAAAAAAAGTAGAAGATATACTTTTGGAAGAAGGGCTCCTTAGCCAGGAACAACTCAAAGAAGCGCTTGAGGAAAGCCGGGTTAGCAACCAGAAGCTTGAGCGTATATTGACATCCAAGGGTTGGGTTAAAGAGGAAGATATAAATCGCGTCATGGCTTCTTTTGCCGGAGTAAAGACGGTTAACCTCGATAATTATCTAATTGAGCCGGGAGTAATCAGCACTGTTCCCCAAGAGTCTGCCCACAAATATAAACTTATTCCTATATATAAAACAGATAAAACCTTGGGTGTAGCCATGGTTAATCCTACAAATGTATTTATTATCGATGAACTGCAGCGAAAGACGAATCTCTTAATTGAACCTTTCATGGCCTCTGAAGCAGAAATAGATAGAGCAATAACTCAGTATTATGGAACTGCCTCTACCGTTAGAGAAATTATTGCCTCAATTGATGAAAAGAAGTTGATGGAAGGTGAAAAATTAGGAGAAGAGGCGCCTATAATAAAGTTGGTTAACCTTATAATTATCCAGGCTGTCCAGGAAAGGGCCTCGGATATCCATGTTGAGCCCGAGGAGAAATACCTGGGGCTTCGCTACCGCATAGATGGAATCTTGCACCGGCGTAGCTCCTTGCCTAAGCTTCTCCAACCAGCTGTGATTTCTCGCCTAAAGATTATGGCAGGTTTAGATATTGCGGAAAAAAGAATCCCGCAAGATGGTCGAATACTGATGCGTGTTGGGAATAAAGAATATGATTTCCGTGTTTCTTCTAATCCGGTAAGCCATGGAGAAAATTTTGTCCTCAGGATTTTAGATAAGAGTACCCTTGCTTTCGAACTAGAAACTTTAGGTCTTGATCCATTTGGCTTGGGGCGGGTGAAGGAGTTAACCGCTAAGAATTACGGAATTATTCTTGTTACCGGGCCAACCGGCTCCGGGAAAACAACTACGTTATATTGTGTATTACAAAAACTCAATAAAGAAACAGTCAATATCCTCACTGTTGAAGACCCAATAGAATACGAACTCCCTTTGATTCGTCAGACCCAGGTTAATCCCAAAGCAGGGCTTTTATTTAGTTCTGCGATGAGGGCTTTCTTAAGGCAAGACCCTAACATAATAATGGTAGGAGAGATAAGAGACCAGGAGACAGCAGAGTTAGCAGTGCAGGCGGCCTTAACCGGGCATCTTGTTTTTTCCACCCTGCACACGAATGACGCGCCTACCTCTTTTAACCGCTTAATCGATATGGGAGTTGAGCCTTTTTTAATTACCTCTTCCATATTAGGGATAATTGCCCAGAGGCTAATGCGTAGGGTCTGCGAGCAATGTAAGGAGCCATATACAGCTACAAAGGCAAATTTAGAAGGCCTTGGGCTGGGGGATAAAGTTGGGCAGGATATCAAATTTTATCAGGGTAAGGGATGTGCGCTTTGTAGTCAAACCGGTTACAAAGGCCGCGTGGGAATCTACGAAGTCTTAAAGACATCCCCGAAGATTCAGGAATTAGTTTTACATAAAGCTACTGCTGATGAGGTAAGAAAGGTGGCTGTAGAAGAAGGGATGAAGACGTTAAGGCAGTTGGCCATAGAAAAGTTATTAGCTGGAATGACTACCATAGAAGAGGTTGTACGCGTAACCCAGGAGGTATAGAAAGTATACAAAAATAATTGCAGAAATTAGAAAATCCGCTTATAAAGTATAAAGACCAAAGGTGTTAAAAATGAAAAAATTAAAAACAAAAAGATTCGAATACCAGATTCTCGTAAACGGAAAGATTATCTGGCGAGGTCTTAATGCCAAGGAAATTTTTGAGAAAATCTCAAAAAAATATCCTAAGGCCGAAATAGGCATTAAGTGGGTCCCAAAAGAGGGGGTTTTGATTGCCGATATTCAAATATAAAGAAAAAGAAAGTGGAATTTTTGGAAAGATAAGAAGGCCCTTATTGGACTTAAGGGTTTTCTCTCCCGCAAAGAGAAAATGGATACTTCTTGCTGAAGTTTTGGCGGATACAGGAGCAGATATTTCTATTTTACCAAAAAGTTTGGGTGAATCAATCATTGGAGATATAACTACAGGGCGATATTTAGAAATAAGGGGAATTACTCCTTTAGCATTCTTAGGAGTCTTCATTCATAATCTAAAATGTCAGATTGGCAATTACACATTTAAGAGCTCCTTTGCTATTGCAGATTCTGATGATGTACCACCGATTTTAGGTAGAGTGCAGGGATTAGATTTATTTTCTGCTTCTTTTGTTAGAGGTAGAATAATTTCTCTGGAAAGATAAAAATGGGAGACTTTGTATTTACCCCGTTAGAAATCTTGTTTTCCTCCCTAAGAGCTTTGGTATTTCTAACGGGGTTTACTGGAAAAAATGAATAAGATATGCTATACTTATATTAGAGGTTATCCGAAAAGGCAAACCCCCCGAAAGGCGGGGGCGCAAAGCTACGGGTCTAAAAGTAAACTCCGTTAGAAAGCCAGGCCCCGTTAGAAAAACTCTTTCTAACGGAGTAAAGATTGCCGGGCTACCGAAGTAACCTTTAAAAGGAGCTTTACCCATTCGCCAGAAAGCCACGGGTGTAAACCCGTGGATGAATGGCTTCTGGCTCATGGTTCCGCTTTGGGGAACCTTGCAAGAAAAGATGCCACGGCTGTCCTTCGCGACAGGCTCAGGATGGTTCGAATGATGGTGAGCGAAGTCGAACCATTAAGCCGTGGAGCTTCACTTTTGACCCGCCGAGCTGCTTTTAGGATAAGTGGTTCGGTTTTTATTTTAAAAAATATAAGTTTAAAAAATAACTGTTGACAGAGATAAATAAAAG
>DCOU01000144.1:0-299 GCA_002322525.1 Candidatus Omnitrophica bacterium UBA1562
ACCAAAAGCACCTGGCCTACTGCGCGGGTTTTCATTTCTTTAATTGCCCTGCAGGACTCTTTATAGTTCCTCACTCTAATATAGGTCAATTTTTGCGGTAACACAGTTTCATCAAGAATATAAATAGTATTGCCTTGTAATCTAATCGGCCAAAATAATGGTGAGAATTCCATCTCTTTTTAGCGTAGAGCGTAGAGCGGATAGCGTATAGTAAAAGAATAAATTCCAAAACTATACGCTAAACGCTACCCGCTAAACGCTTCACAGTTTCTAAAGCTATTTCAATAAGCCTAGTTTCT
>DCOU01000144.1:391-3209 GCA_002322525.1 Candidatus Omnitrophica bacterium UBA1562
CCATGTAATAAAGGGGGTTCATAAAACCTATTTCGCCAGTGATAACATTATCACTTACCGCCAGTATGCTTGCGGCTTTAACATTATAAATTTGCGCAAGAGTTAATAGCGCTGATGAGACCATATCTATGGCAATCGCGCCTTCTTGGCACTTTGCTTCCACAATTTCTCTTGTTTCCCGCAAAAGCGCATCTGTTGTCCAGGTTATGCCGCGATGTATATTTACGCCCATATTTTTGGCCACATCATATAAGGTATCGCTAATCTTCTTATCGGGGAGTGTCTCGAAATTATTATCTACATAATAAGGCGTAACTCCGTCTCCGCGGATTACTTTATCCACCACTACCAAATCTCCGACTTTAATATCATCGCTTAGCGCTCCGCAGGTACCAATGCGG
The DNA here is from genome assembly GCA_002322525.1 of Candidatus Omnitrophica bacterium UBA1562. Taxonomy (GTDB): domain Bacteria; phylum Omnitrophota; class Gorgyraeia; order Gygaellales; family Profunditerraquicolaceae; genus UBA1562. The sequence continues at coordinate 793 of DCOU01000144.1, forward strand.
ATAATATTCCCAATATTAGCATTACACATTACTTCGGTAGTAATGGAGGTATCCGTAGAAAATCTTCCGCCATTAATAGCAGTGATTTTAATGCCCTGGTATGTTCCGGTATACATCGTGTATTCCATAAAAGAAAAATTCCGCACGGGATTTTCCAGTTTCTTAATTAATACTTCTAATCTATCCTTTGGGCCGAGAACAATTGCATATTTACCTACATCCTGCGGCCTCAATTGCACCATCTCAGCTAAATCTCGGCCGGTTAAATGTATATCTTTACGCATCTGCATTGATTCTCTCCTTACGATGTTAGGGACAGTCCCCTTCGGGGACAGTCCCTAAGTTAATATCTTCTCTAAATTCCCGCCTAAAATATTTCCTTTATCTTCTTGGGTTATATCTAAATTGTATACTGCCTGGATTGAACTCTGTATATCTCTTTTTGCTGGCCAGTCGCTTCCCCATAATATATGTTTGGACTCTAATAATTCCAGGGCAGAAAGAAAATTAGTCTTTTTTATATCTCCGCTGGTATCTACATAAATATTTTTCAGGTAATCGGTGGGTTTTCCTTTTAAATCTTTGACAAAATTTATACCCCTTAACATCTGGTAGGTTACATCAAAACGGTGTCCTAAATGAGTAATTACTCCTCCGAAATAGGCAAAAATAAATTTCAGATTAGGGTAATCCCGTAAGATATCCGCCATTAATAGCTTGCCAATACAGATTGTAGTATCAAATATGTATTCCACTACCGGCGTAAGCAAAGGGTCTCGCACGCGCTCAAAACCAATGGGGTTGATTATCTGGGAGTGGACAAAGATCGGAATCTTGTTTTGCTGGGCTATTTTATATACAGGCAAAAATCTCTTGTCGTCGAGATAAACCCCATTATAGCTACTTGCCAAGGAAATCGCCTTAAATCCCAAATCTTGCGTTGCGCGTCTTAATTCGTCTAGCATCTCTTGGAAATTACCCTCTGGCAAAACTGCTGCGCCAATGAATTTGTCCGGATAACGCCTGATAATCTCGGCTACATTATCATTATAAATCCGTGCCACTTCACCGAAACCGCCTAATTTTAAATGCGCATCTGAAGTAGGATAACTTAAGACTGCTTTATCAATACCTGTCTCATCCATTATCTTAATTTGTGCTTCGATATCGCCCCAGCTCTTCGAGAAGAAATGGGCATTGGCAATTATCTCTTCCGGCAACCAGTGCGAATGGGCATCAATAATCATCTATGCTCCGTACTCTCCAATATTCTTTCCATCATCTCTTTTTCGTAAAGAGATTTAATTTCCTTTAGCGTATTTTTACCCAATTCCTTAACTATCGAGCTTTCAATCGCTTTTAATTTTAAGGACAGAAAGTAGTAATCGGGTTTTAACTGGCCAAATTCATATTTTAAACCCAATCCTTCTTTCTCCTTGCTCTGAATATAACGCTCAAATTCCTGGATATGTTTTTTAATCTTTTTATCTTTATCTAATCTTCTTAACTCTTTACAGATAAATCTATCTATTTCTAACTGGGTGAATTTCCGCTCGATTTTATCTAGCGTCTCTTTTGTAGTCTTGTATAACCAGATAAGATATCTTTTCTTAAGATTCTTAATATCCTGCTTCTCTATCATCATTTCCTACATTCTACATACTACCTACTACATACTAAATTCATTTTTCAGGATATTTTTGTTCATAGGGTATGACCGGAGCTGTCCAGGGGGTCTGCTGATTTATCACGGCTATTTCCAGAGGGCAGACATTTACCGGAACAGTTAAAGCAAACTTAACTGCGTTTTCAATTGCTTCGGTAGTCATTAATCTGGAGGTATCCGTGGTTATCTCTTTAAGTTTACCCGTCAAATCCGTATCTGTTACTCCCGGAAGAATAGAGGTTATCTTTATCCCGTGGTCGCGCATCTCCCAGAATAAACCTTTGGAAAAAGCACGCAGTCCGACCTTAAGTGAACTATAGACTAAGAAATTCCGCGGAAGCGGGTCACAAAGGGTTGAGCCGGAAACCAAATTAATGATTGCCCCGGACTTGTTATTAATCATATCATTTATCACCAGGCGCATCAGCCGAACATAACCCAGATAATTAGTATGCACCAGGCTCTCAAAATCTTCAAAGGGCTGCATTTGGAAAGGGTATTGGCTGGAAACACCCGCATTATTTATAAGAATATCGATTTTGCCGAATTTCTCTTTTGTCTTATTCACCAGGTTTTCCAGATCTTCTAATTTAGTGACATCAGTCGGCACGGAAAGGACTTGCACCTTGTAATCTTTGACAATCTCATCCGCGGTTTCTTTCAATGGTCCTTCGCCCCGCGCAGCAATACTTAAGTTTATGCCTAAACCCGCACAAGTTTTAGCAATAGCTTTTCCAATCCCCCTGCTTGC
>DCOU01000004.1 GCA_002322525.1 Candidatus Omnitrophica bacterium UBA1562
AACAAAGTCGTGTTATAAATACACTACATCTTCGGTATGATAGAGCGAAAGAAACAACAGCATATAATCCCTGAGATGCCTGGTAAGTAGAAAATTGTTTCTAATATGCTCCCGGCCATTTTCTCCTAATTTCCTGGCATATTCTGGACTATTAAACAGCTGTTTTATTGCAAAGGCAGCGCCTTCAATGGAATGACAAAGCAATCCAGAATACTTGTGTTTTATCTGCAAAGGGATACCGCCGACATTGGAAGCCACAACCGGCTTTGCTTTCCATAGAGCCTCGGCAACCGTTAAACCAAATCCTTCCCTAAGAGACTTCTGGATAATTACATCTGAAGCCCTTTGTAATGCGTTCACCTCTATATTATTGTGAGGCAATAGTAAGATATGAATATCTTTGTCCATCTCGGCCTTTTCTTTAACTTCCTCAAGAACTTTAAGCCCCTCTGGGTCATCCTCTGCGGTACCGCCAGCTAAAATCAGCTGACAGTTGATGTATTTTTTTACTTGCAAGTATGCTTCTATTACGCCTACGGGATCTTTTAAGCGGTCAAAACGGGATATTTGGGTAATGATTGGTTTATCTTTTTTAATATTGTATTTTCTTAATACTGAATCTATTGTTTCTTGAGGCAATTCTTTGTTTTTATCGCTTAACGGGTCAATGGAGGGAGAGATTAAAAATTGCCTAATGGGTAACTTTCTTGAAAAAGCCGGAGCAGAAAACACTGCCGAGTCGTATTGAACGATAAAATCCATAAGAAATCTCCAAACTCTTTCATTGGGATTAGACACGTCAACATGGCAACGCCAAAGCCATTTGTTAACAGCTTTCTTTTTTATCAACCCTATTGGCTGTGGGTCATGAACGAAAACAATGTCTCCATAGGTATTAACGTTTTCTAAATTTTGCTGGCTTGTCTCCATAAATATCTCAAAATCTCTTTGGCTTATCTCTTCGGCTCTACCGTGTAATGCATTGTGAAATTTCTTTGTCACCTCAAAAAACTGCTCTCCACCTTTTATTACATCCCATCTTGTATCTATCCCCAATTCCCTCAGCAAGGGAATCATACAGTTCAATATCTCGGCAACGCCTCCCCCCACAGGCGTGGAATTGATATGTTGAACAACTTTGCCTTTAAGTCTCTCGGCAAGCAATTTCAAATCATCAATAATCGATTGTCCAACGATGGGTATATATTCTTCTATTTTTGCCATTCTATCTAAAGGATTCTCTGTTCTACTTTTTTCACAATGGTATTTCTTAAACCATCAAGGGTCTGTGTATAAGGATCGAGCCCTGAAATTTCATCCGCTAGTTCTTTATCGCCAACGGAACTTTTAATCCAATTGGAAAAATCATTATCCCCTTTCTCAAGCCTTAAACGCGCTTCAAAAATGTGAAAATAAATAGAATCAATCGTTATCTTCTTTAAGATATCTACGAATTCCTTTAAATCATGGGCAATATAATTGGTTGGGATGACGAAACTGACTGATTTCATGAAATGGAATTCTTCGCCTTCACGGGCAAACCTTAGCTTTGCCAAAGCATTATTTCTTAAATAATCTTCAATGGTTATTGCAATTTTGTCTCGAAGACCGCGGATAGTTGAATATTGAATCGTATCAATACTGGCTAATTTCTCCCCCAGCTCATCCTCGCCAAGCGCTTCGCTAACCCAATAGGCGAAATCATTAGGTGGCTCGGGTGAAAGATATTGATGCTGCTGTAGGAATCTATGTGTATGGTAATAAATACAAGAACCGGGGACCTGTTTTATAAGTCCTGCTAATTGGCTCAAAGTAGAAGCCCTTAAGCCGGTCAACTCGGATAAATGCAACCTTGTGTAAAATCTAAATGCCTCTTTTGCGCGTATTAATTCTCTCATATCTTACTTGCGCTTAAGATCGGAAATTAGCCTTAAGAATTCGGTTACTTCCTCTGTAGTTTTCAAATAGTACTGGGCTTCAGAATTGCCTTGCTCTCCCACAAATATTGTCAGGCCTTTCTTTTTTAATGCCCTAAAAGCATCTTCATCGGTTACGTCGTCTCCAATATAAACAGGAAGAATTTTATTTTTTTCTAACAAAAATTGCTGTCTAGCCAAAAGCCACAAGACAACTTTACCTTTATCCCACATTACAGGAGGTCTTATCTCATAAACTTTTTTACCGGAATTAACCTTTATTTTACCGCGAACAATATAAGGAGCGGAAATCTCATTAAAGATACTCAAAAACTCCTGAATATCTTTTTTATCTACCAGGCGATAATGAATACTGATCGAAAGGCCCTTATCTTCCAAAATCGCCCCTTTAATCGAATAAAGTTTTTGTGTCAAGTCGCTTTTTATATGCTCAAGGCCTGCCCTGCACCTTGGCGAAATGGGGCTTGCAAATTTAATCTTTGGCCCTTCTATCTCTAAGCCATGATTGCCAACATAAATAATATTTTTTAAACCTACTTTATTTTTTATGTCTTTCAAAGCCCTACCGCTGATAATGGCTAATTTACATTTAGGACTTCTCGATAATTCAATAAGTAGTTCTTTTACTTCTTGCGAAATGAACGCTTTTCCCGGAGTACTAACGATTGGCGTTAACGTCCCATCGTAATCTAAAAATAGCATGGTATACTTACCGCTTAATTCTTTTTTCAAGTCGTCCCAATGCTCAAAAATATTTCTCATATCTTTTGGTGGTGTTCGATAGTTATCTCACCTGCTTTTTGCAAGGCATATTTTGTACATATTGGCCCGATTAATTCATAGATAACTGTGGTGGCAACAATAGTAGTAAAAATCATACCCCCTACTTTGGGAAAATCGCTTTTGGCAACAAGGGCGCAGCCCAAGGCAACGCCAGCTTGAGGAAGCAGGCCCAATCCAAGATATCTTCTTATTCTATCTTCTACCTTAACAATATATCCACCCCATACAGAACCCACGGTTTTCCCTGTTGTGCGAAAGAAAATATAGATTATTCCAGTTATACCTATTCCTTTTAATAACCCTATCTCTAGGTTTGCTCCTGCAAGAACGAAAAAAAGAAGATATAAGGGCGAATCAATTAGTTTTAAGACATCAAAGAATTCAAAATTTGACTTGTTAATATTTATTAAGACGGTGCCCAAAAACATATTTGCTAAAAGAACAGAGAGGCCTAATTTTATAGCCAATCCTGTAGTTAATAAGATAAATCCTAAGGTATAAATAAGAAGTTCTGTTTGGGTACGTATGAATTTAGAAAAGAGGCTGCTTAAACAGGCAATTAACCCACCGAG
>DCOU01000130.1:0-1129 GCA_002322525.1 Candidatus Omnitrophica bacterium UBA1562
AGGAGGTGAAAGATGAGTAATTGGCAGGTAGTCTTATTAGAACCAGCCAAGACAGTTGTCTCTCAGATTAGCCAATTCTTAATCAATGTACTTTTGGTGGTTGTTATTCTTGTCATCGGCTGGATTATTGCCAAAATCATCAAAACGCTGGTCGCAAAACTCTTAAGGACAATAAAACTTGACCAGCTATCCGACCGCATTGATTTGGATAACGTATTGGCAAAAGGGGGTATTAGCTATTCTCTCTCTGAGCTAATCGGCGTAATATGCTATTGGTTAACGCTTTTGATTACTTTTGTGGTTGCTATCAATGCCATAGGCCTTACAGTTGCTGCTGACCTCCTGAACAGGATAGTTCTTTATGTGCCTAATATCATTGCCGCGATATTCATTTTGATATTGGGTATGTTTGTGGCCACACTATTAAGCAATATAGTTAAGACTGCAGCTAATAATGCGGGTCTTTCCCAGGTAAAGCTTTTAGGCAAGATTGTCGAAGCAGTAATTTTAATCTTTGTGGTAATTATGGCTTTAGAACAGTTGGGTGTCGCTATTAAGATGACAGAAATAACCCTTGCTATTATATTGGGAAGCATTGGGTTAGCTTTGGCTTTAGCATTTGGCCTGGGATGCCGCGACCTGGCTGCAAAGTTTATTTCCGACCTGATTGAAAGTTTAAAATCAAAGAAGTAATATCGGTAATAAAATCTAAATTAACCCCCTATCATATTTAATAAGATAGGGGGTTAATTTTTTGAGTGCGTTTGAGGGTTTGAAGTTTGTAAGTGTATCTATATTAGCACTTTCGGCTGGCCGTTGGTGCAAGTACCGCGATATGATTTTAGGCATATTAAAGGGGTTAAGTGATTTAGAGTAAAGAAGTTGCGGAAAATTTCCATTGCTTGCAAACTATTTCTAATGTTGCATAATGTGAAGCAATGTTAAGCAATATAGAGGAAAACAGCGTTATTCAGTCCATTTCCATAATTTTAGAAACTAAATTTATAGTTGACATCTACTTGATACTATAGGAAATTATATTTACCCCGACTCGTAAGATATGCGGAAATTCTCTACGATAATTTCCGCATACTCATCGGGGTCTGCGCAAAATCGCCAGAAGCTTCGC